>CAYUDF010000156.1:0-6711 GCA_964443465.1 uncultured bacterium | reverse complement strand
CAAAACAGGCCTTAGTGACCGGTAAAAAAACAAATCATTTTTTCGGCACCACTTGTTATAATGAAACAAGGTACGAGCCCTTCGGTTCCTTAATTGGAACCGAAGGGTTTTTCGTTTGTAAAAGGCGATTATGCTGCAAACCCGCAGGGCTTGTCGGTATAAATCGCCTTTCGCCGTGCTGCCGAGAGCTCTGCGTGGCGAGAAATTAGTTGAATCGAGTTCGATTTCGCCACAATATTCCCCTCATGTGTTACATCATCAAAATTGACCCGGTAAAATACCTCCTGATTGTTTTGCTCCCGATGATAATGTTCGCCGGTTGCTCGCCGTCGAAATACGCCGTTGGCAGCGTGATGGTCCCCGTGCTGGACAACGCCCGCGATGCGGCGTTCGCGTCGAACGACCTTCAGACGTTTCGGGACGCTTCACCATCCAACCTGTTTCTGCTCGAAGGCCTGATCCGGACCGACCCCGACAAGGCGGAACTGCGCATCAACGCGGCAATGCAGTATTTTGCGTACGCGTTTGCGTTTGTTGAGGATATCGATCCGGATTACGCGTCGATCCTTTACCAGAAAGGGATGGATCACGGTTACAAGGTGCTGGCGAAAAACAAAAAAATGCCGGCCAGTACCGATGTGACGTTCGACGAGTTCGAAGAGGCCATCCAGCACTTGCGTAAAAAAGACGTGCCCGCCGCCGTTTGGACGTCGGTCAACTGGGCGCAGTTCATCAGCCTCCACCTGGACTCAACGGCGGTCTTGCGCGGCATCCCCAAAGTGACCAGCCTGCTCGAACGCGCCGTTGCGCTGGATCCGACGTACTTTGAGGGGATTCCCCACATGATGCTGGGGACGATGCATTCGTTCAAACCACCCATGATGGGCGGTGACCCGGAAGCGTCGGCATACCATTTCGAAGAGGCGGCGAAGATAAACCACGGTACGTTTCTGCTCGCCGACTATTTCTATGCGAGATATTACACGTACCGCATCCAGGACGCCGACCTGTTTGAGCAGACTCTCGAAGGTGTTATCACCGCGGATATCGCCCCCGGCGACCCGTATCAACTGTTGAACCTGATCGCCAAACAAAAATCGAAGCTACTTCTTGGAGAGATCGATGAGCTTTTTTAAACACCTGTGTGTATCGGCGCTGATTTTTGCGCTTTGTCTGCCCATCGGGGCGGGACAGGGAGTCGCGGCACGCAAACCCAAACCCGACTTTCAGATCAAGTTTGCCACGCTGGCGCCCGAAGGCAGTACCTGGATGAAAACGATGCACGCGATCGACGATGAGTTGCGCCAACGGACCGAAAACCGGCTGGGTTTCAAGTTCTATCCCGGCGGGGTCCAGGGTGATGAAAAAGACGTGTTAAGAAAGATACGAAACGGCCAGCTCCACGGCGGCGGATTTACCGGGTTCGGACTGGGCGTCGTCGTGCCCGAGGTGCGCGTCAACGAACTACCGTTTATGTTTGAGTCGCTGGACGAACTGGACTACCTGCGCGAGCAAACGGACCCCTATTTTGAAAAAGCGTTCGAGGATAAGGGATTCGTTCACCTCGGATGGGCCGACGTGGGTTTTATTTATGTATTTTCAAAAAACCCGATAAAGACACCCGACGACATGAACAGCGCCCGGATGTGGATCTGGGCCGGCGACCCGCTGGCCGAACTGTTCTTCAAAGCGTTTGGAATTTCTCCGATCCCGCTGTCGGCGCCCGACGTACTGACGTCGCTGCAGACGGGAGTGATCGATGCCGTTTACGGGTCTTCGCTGGCGTGTGTCGCCCTCCAGTGGTTCACCCGTATCGACTATATGACGGATGTACCGCTGACCCACGGTCTGGGCGCCGCGTTGATATCCACAAAAGCGTTGAAGAAGGTGGCCCCGGCCGACGTGTTAATCCTCCGGGAAGTGTCACAACCGTTATTACGGCAACTCACCGAAAAGACACGGAAACAGAACCAGGAAGCCATGGGCGAAATGAAAAAAGAAGGCGTCCAGCTCATCGCGGTGGATGAAACCACCCGCGCCGAGTTTTTTGCCACCGGACGGCGAGCGTGGGGCGACGGCGTCGGACGGCTGTACTCACAGGAACTGCTCGACCGGGTGACGGCAATTGTCGAAGACTACCGGAACGGGCGCGCAAACGCGGACAACTGATAGAACAAGTCGTGAACAATTCTTTTCTTTATACCGTTCTCGCCGTGTTGATTATTCTGATGGCGGCCGGGCGGTCGTACCTCCACCGCGGTCACCGGCTGGATGGGTTGTTCCGGTCTGTCGCGCGCCTCGAAGTCAGCGTGATCGGATTATTACTCGCCACGATGATTCTGCTCGGTTGCATGCAGATCGTTCTACGCAACTTTTTCCACTCCGGTATCCTGTGGGCCGACCTCGTCATGCGGCATATCGTCCTGTGGATCGGCTGCCTCGGGGCGGCGCTGGCCACCACACGGGTCCGCCACATCAACATCGACGTTTTTTCACGGCTGTTACCCGGACGGAAAAAATCGATAAGGCGGGCCGTGGTGTACGTAGCGACGGCTATCGCGACGTTTGTCCTCGGTATCGCGTCGCTGAGACTGGTGGCCGACGAACGCGCCTTTGGTGAAATCGCTTTTGGGCCTGTGAAGACGTGGATGCTGCAGGCCGTCATGCCGTTCGCATTCTTTCTGATCTCGTACCGCTCCATCGTCAACATGCTGACCGGCCGCGAAGCGCCGACCGGCAGCGGCGAACATACGCTCGATTCCGGCCGTGACGAGAACGGCGCGGCGGAGTCGGCGTCATCATGATAGTCGCCCTGATACTGCTGCTCATACTGCTCGCGTTGTTCGGGATGCCGCTGTTCACCGTGCTGGGATCCATCGCGCTTGTCCTGTTTCGGCAGGCGGACATCGATATTTCATCCGTCGCCGTTTCGATGTACACACTGGCCGGATCTCCCTTGCTCGTCGCCATACCGCTGTTCACGTTCGCCGGCTACCTGTTTGCCTACAGCAACGCACCCGACCGCCTGGTAAAACTGTCGAGGGCGCTTTTCCCCGGGGGACTGGCAATCGTGGCACTGGTCTCGTGCGCCTTTTTTACGGCGTTCACGGGAGCGTCCGGCGTGACTATCATCGCGATGGGCGGACTGCTGTTGCCGGCGCTCATAAAGGACGGGTACAACAAAAAGTTCAACCTGGGTTTGCTGACGGCCTCGGGCAGTCTCGGCCTGCTGTTTCCGCCGAGCCTTCCGCTGATTCTGTACGGTTACGTGGCGGCGGTCAGTATCGACAAACTGTTCCTCGCCGGCCTGCTGCCGGGGATTTTCCTGGTTGTTGTCCTGTCGATTTTTAGCTACTGGCGTGGCCGCAAAGACGGTGTTGTGAGGGAGCGCATGTCGTTCAGCGCGATATGGTCCGCCGTCAAGGGCGCCGGCTGGGAGATGCCCCTGCCCGTTTTGATATTGGGCGGAATCTACAGCGGTCTCGTTACGGTGACCGAAGCGGCCGCGATGACCGCGCTGTACGCGTTGATCGTGGAAGTTTTTGTGTATCGCGATATACCGATCCGCAAGCTGCCCGAAATCGTGGCGGAAAGTATGATGCTGGTGGGGGGCATACTGATCATTCTTGCCTGCGCGATGGGACTGACGAACTACCTGATCGATGCCGAAATCCCGATGCAGTTACTGGACTGGATGCAGCAGTACATCAGCAGCAAATACACGTTTCTCCTCCTGTTGAACATATTCCTGCTCATTGTTGGCTGCCTGATGGATATCTTCTCGGCGCTGATCGTTGTAGTGCCGCTGATCGTGCCCGTGGCCATCGGTTTCGGAGTCGACCCGGTGCATCTGGGGATTATATTTCTCACCAACCTCGAAATCGGGTACCTGACGCCACCGGTCGGGCTGAACCTGTTCATATCGTCCTACAGATTCAATGTACCGGTGATATCGCTTTATGCCGCCAGTGTCCCCTTTCTGCTATTACTGCTGGGCGCCCTTCTGGTGATCACCTACGTGCCGGCGATCAGCCTGTTTCTTGTACGTCTGGCCGGAGGTTGATACCAATTGAAATCGCGATTGTGGATACCGGCTTTGATTCGCGGGGTCGTATGCGTGTGTGCGCTAATACCGGCGCTGCTGGCCGGCTGCACGGGAAACGAAACAGGACAGAACAGAATGTACAACTATACAGAAGTATCCGAAGAACAGTGGCAACACCTGGTCTCGATTCGTGACTCCATCGGTTCGATCGACGGGCTCGATTCAATCTACCAGAACCGGGTGCACCCGAACGGCCTGCCCTACCATATTTACGTACCGGAAGCGCTCAGCCCCGGGACGGCTTATCCATTGGTGATGTTTCTGCACGGGGCAACCGACCTCGGACTGGAAACCCACAAAGGATTTCCCAAGGGTATCTGGTCGCAAACCGACGTCCAGACGGCCCATCCGCACGTGTTGTTCCTGCCGCGTTTTCGTACCGAAACAGACGAATGGACCAGGGACGAGTACAGTGCGATGGTGATGGAGGCGCTCGACGACCTGATCGCCGAACTCAATAAAAATCCCGGCCGGCCGGACATCGATGTCGGAAGAATCTACATAACCGGCTTCTCTTTGGGTGGAAAGGGCACGTGGGACTATCTCCGCAGGTATCCCGACCGATTCGCCGCGGCCTGCCCGCTGGCCGGTTTTTCGGCCGGCCCGCAGGACGAATCTGATGCGATCCGTATCCGGCACATACCCACGTGGATTTTCTCCGGATCAAGAGACGATGGAGTCGAAGGATCGCGGACAAGTTTCCGCGCGCTGAAGGCGACTCGCGCCCGCGACGTCAGATACCACGAGTTCACCGGTCACGGCCACGTCATCGACGACTTCGTCTGGTTTACCGACGGCCTGATGGACTGGATGTTTTCACAGAAACAATCCCCGTGGGAACCGGCCGGGCCGGTTATCGGGGAAACCCGAAAAATTGTTTTTCTTCACCACAGCACCGGGAAAACCGTCTGGGACGCCGGCGTCAGGAAGTGGTTCAAGAAATACAATAAAAAGAACAAAACCGACTACGACATCACCGACCGGGAATTTCCCGCCGATTCTCCTTACGGCTGGAACAACTACCCCTACGACTACTGGAACATCTGGGTAAACAACGCCGGCGACCAGGCCTACAAAAACGAACCCACGCTGGAGATGCTTACGGCCGAGTATGACGTGATCGTATTCAAGCACTGCTTTCCGGTCAGCGGTCTGCGCCCCGATACCGGCGCCCCCGATGTCGCGTCTCCGGAAAAACGTCTCGAAAACTACGTCTCACAATACGCCGCCCTGAAGGAGAAGATGCGCCAGTTTCCCGGCACAAAATTTATCGTGTGGACGGGCGCCGCGCTGGTGGAAGCCAAAACCGAGACCGGCGAAGCCGAGCGCGCGCGGAAGTTTTTTAACTGGGTAAAAAACGAATGGAACGAACAAGGCGACAACATCCACGTGTGGGATTTCCATGGGCTGGAAACAGAAGGCGGCCTGTATTTAAAATCCGAATACGCCAAAAGCTCAACGGATTCCCACCCGCATAAAAAATTCGCAAAAAAGGTCGTACCGCTGTTTTGTGAACGTGTCGTCGAAGTGATCGAGGACCGGTAGTTATCCGTCTGAATCCGCACGCTTCTTCTTGCGCCGGGACAGGGCTCCCTTGATGACATCCAGGTCTTCCCTGGTAACCGTGCGCAGCAGAAACAACAGACCGATATACGCCGCTCCCGGCAGAACAATGGCCAGCACGAGGTTTATATCCCGCACAAAATAAACAGCGAGCCCCATCAGCGCGTTGGCCAGAAACAGACCCGCGATTACCCTCAAGGATAACTTGAACCGGAGAAACCGGTAGTAGTAAACAAACAGCAGCAAACTGGTGATCGCCTGCGATGTGGCGAATCCGGCGGCTGCGCCTTTTTCTCCGAAGTACGGGATTAAAACCACCGTGATCACGACATTTAATACCGTCGCGATTATATTTGCCTTGAATACCTTCTGCTGGAGGTGCACCGCCCCCAGCGCAAAACCGAAAAACCCGATCAGAAACATAAACGGTATCCCGCACGCCAGGATACTCAACACCGGCGCGGACCCCGCGTACTGCTCACCATAGATCAACTGGATTACCTGTGGCGACAATAGCGCCAGCCCCAGGCAGAACGGCAGCCCGATCATCAACACGTAGCGGAAGAATTTTTCACTGAGATCGCCCAGTTCCGACATGTTTTTCTGCGCGTACAGAAACGCGATCGTCGGGAAAATCGCCGTACCGATGCTGTCGGGGAAAATATACAGCCGGGACACAATATTGTAGGCCGCGCCGTAAATCCCCACCGATGCGTCGTCCGACATCTTCGAGAGCAGGACAATGCTGATCCTCATGTTGAGCATCCACAGCATCGCGCCGCCAAAAAACGGAAATCCGCGCTTGATCGCGTTCAGCCAGAACGGCACGTCCACGCTCAGTTTGAGGACACCAAACTGAATTCTGTAATAAACGGCGGCCGAGGCGACAAGTACCGCGCTGCCCGCGACGTAAACCAGGGTAATTCCGATCAGACGGTACCCCATATAAATGACGATTACAGAAAACAGAGTCAGCAACGCACCCGCGCTGAAGTTGCTCAGGGCGATAAACTTCATTTTTTCAAACGCCTGGAACGCGTTAA
>CAYUDF010000155.1:0-6712 GCA_964443465.1 uncultured bacterium | reverse complement strand
CCTCTGCTTGCCTTCGGAGACCTGTTTAAATTTCGGTTGCGCCGCCACAAAAAATGCGGCGACCGCCGTTATCACGATAACTGCAGTGACCAGAACTTCTTTCTTATTCGCTTTAAACAGTTCCATATTCCTAAAACAACAGTTTGCAACTCACTTCGACCGTTGCAACGTCGTCGTCGACGGCCTTTACCGTCTCGAGCCGAACGTCGTCGAGGTAGGGAGACGCCGTCATCTCTTCCAACAGGTCCGAAGTGATCGTTTCTAGTCGATTGCGCTGAAGGGAGATCAGACCCTTGAAATTCACACGATGCTCCATCAGGCCCTGGTTTCCCGCGATCGAAATCCTCTGTTCCTGCATGCTGTTCAGCTGAACATCCATGCTCACCCGATGACTCAGGTCTTTCAGCAGACCCCCCCAGTGGATTTCCGGACCAATCAGCGACAGCAGCGCATCCCTCCGAAACCTCCGAAGCTTGATGCGGTCGACTTCTTCGCGGTACTCCTGTTGAATCTTCGTCAACCGTTCAATCGTGGTCTTGCGGGATTCAAGGTGCGAATTGGTCTGTGACACCGACAAGCTGGCCAGGGCGATAGCCGAGGCCGTCACCAGCACACTCGCCGCGGCCGCCAGTCGCATGGTCATCCGTGCGTAGCGATAGTCGGATTGAATAAACTCAACCGGAGTGAAATACTGTTTACTCCCGAGAATATTGAGCGCCATGCCCAGGGCCGTCGCGAGTGACAACCTGTGAATCCGAAGCACCTCCGACCGGGCTGAATCACCCGTACTGAAACCGGCGGCGGGTATAATAAACTCGACAGGCAAGCGCAACCGGGAACCGAGATAGGAAGAAAGGTTTATCAGTTTCGCGCCGCCGCCGCTTAAAAATACTTTCTCGGGGGGATCAACTCCAAACTGTTCCTGGCAGAAATCAATCGAACGGCGGATCTCCACTAGCATTTTTTCGAGCACGGGCCGCATCATTACGGCGACGTGTTCAAGCGCGATTCCTTCGTCGGTGGTTTCACCTTTGAGAGATTCGTCGATGATACCGTATTCGTACTTGATCTCCTGCGCGCGCTCGTGCGTCAGGTGTACCGTCTCGCCGCCGGGAATAACGATTGTGCGCAGCGCGTCGGTCAGCTCATCGCTTGTACGCGGAATCTCGCGTGTGAACAGCAGTTTTCCCCGTTCGATGATCGAAAAAGTCGTTTCTTCATTGCTCAGGTTGATAACCGCGTAGACGGCGTCCCGCGACAGTTCGTTGTTGACGTTTATCAGGTTGCGCAGCGCCAGGGGCGGCACGCTGAATCCCTGGATCTGCAGTCCAACTTTACTCAGGGCGGTAACCTGCTCTTCCAGCGCCTGCCTGTCGGCGGCAACAACGAGGTGGTTCTCGTACTGGGCACCCTCCTGTGTAAACGAATCGACTGTTACATAGTCTATCAGCGCGTCTTCCGCGGGCGTTTTTGTGTGGTTACTGAGGTCCAGTTTGATAGCGTTCTGAAGTTCTTTCCTGGGCATCCTGGGCAGCACAACAAGTCGCGCGGAGTAGCTCGCATAAGGCAGGTTTACAATTACACCGCACCCCTTGAGATCGTGTTCCTTGACCAGCCATTCCAGTTCTTCTATGTGAGCTTGCGTGATTTTTGAGCTGTCCGCCTCCCCCTCGACCCGCCCCACATGGATAGCTTCGAGTGTCAACTGTCCCTTGTCCCTGCGCAGCACGGCCAGCTTGATCTGGTAGCTGTTGATGTCCAGCGCCGCCAGGCGGTTGCTCTGCGGAGCGGCCAGTAACGGGCGGATAAACCGCTCGCCGTAACCGCGCAACTGCGAAAATATCGGGTTCACTGGACGATCACCTCAATCTCACGTTCCGTTGCTCCCAGCGTGGCGACCACATTGAGTCGTTTCTGGCCGGGAGCAAGTGGCGCCCCACCCGACGTGGAGTCCGACACAGCTACCGTGTAATTGCCGCCGCCGATGCTCACGCCGGGCGCGGGCAATCCGGCCCAGGAAGAACTGGTCTCCAGTTTGACAACCGCGTAGTTGAGACCGGCTTCGCAGATGTACAAGCAGCCGACCGTTTCGTAGTGATTAAGTGCAACCTGTGTTTCTTCGGCAACTGTTACGGTTATCATCATGCCGACCGAGGAAAGAACCAGCATCGCCAGCAGGGCCGTGACGAGCGTTGCTCCCTTTTCGTCTTTCCACGGATCGCTTCCCCTGATTACTTCGGTGTTTTTTATCTTTAATAGAGCTTTATTTATGAGTTTTCCCACCGGTCGCTCCACCTAGATATTTCTTAGAAATGTCCCCGTGCGCAGCGCGATCTTCTGACCGCCCCTGGCCATGCGGAGATACAACCCGACACGATAGATATCTGTATTTAAAGGACTTACTATTGGACTCGCGGGATTCCCGTTGGTCTGGACAAATTCGAACGCAAACGAGTCCACAGTGGCGGCCAGGGTACCGGAGACGACTCCCCGCTGAAATATCAGGTCCTCGCCGGGCACTCCCGAAAAACTGATCGAAAACAGGCTGTCGTTCACGCCGTAGAAAACAAACGTACTGTCGTCGGCTGTTATCACGTCGGAGGCGGAACGCACCTGGCGCACTTCGCGGACGGTGCGGATCATCGCCTGCCGTGCCTCCATCATCAGTTCCTTTCTCGATTCCACCGCTTCGTACATCCTCGTGCCTTCGTCCAGGTAACGGACAAACAGCCCGGCGATTAATCCGACGAGTGAGATCACAATAACCAGTTCGATCAGCGTAAAACCCGGGGACGTCGTTTGCCTCATCATCGGGTCACCCACGTAGAAAGAGTCACCGACGGAATCGCCGGGTTGGAGACGGTGACGGAAACTTCCTTGTAGGTCACACCGTCATACACGTTCTCCGCCGATACCGACACGGCGGCCGAGAATCCGGGAAAACCCGGTATCGAGATTTCGACCGGATAATTGGCTGAAACGATGTAATCGTATCCCCGCCCTATGTACCGGTAGTCCGCGAGAACGGTTTCGATACGCTCCTGGGCAAGAAACACCGCTTTGGTAACCAGTTCCGGCTGAACGGAGTTGGCGGTTGCGTTGGCGAACATCGAAAGCAGGGGAAACATGGCGACACAACCGATCACGATCACCATCACCAGCTCGATCAGCGTGAATCCCCGGCTTTTGATATCGCGTTTAGTGAGTATTCGCTCGCTTTTCGTCAATATTCCACCCTTACCGTCAGCGCGTTTACACGCACCGTGTCCATTTCCGTCCCCTCGGAAAAAACCACATAACCGTCGGCGATCAGTTCGTTTCCCGCCGAGTTGTAAGGCACACCCATGGAATCGAATTCGAATAAAGCCGCCCCGTCGAATTCCGCCGTAACGATATCGACGCTGTCCCAGTATTTTCTCATCGGTTTGCCGGGGTTCAGGAAATCGGACGCCGGCGTCGAGGCATCGCCACGGTACACGGTGTATCGTTCGGTGCCGGGATCGAAAACAAGGCCGTGCCGAACCCGCGTCGCGATAGCCCGTGACTGGGCAAACCTGACATCCGCCGCCAGTTCCTTCACCGCGGATCTCAATTCGATCTGGCGATAGGCGTTGAACCGCGGCGCCATCGCAAACGCCATGATTCCAACCAGGGTGATGATGACTACCAGCTCCACCAGCGTCATTCCCTGTTTCGTCGTTAACCCGGACAAGCTCCCCACGACTAACCTCCCATCACCACGCGCGACATGTCCCACATGGGCAGAAATACAGCCAGCGACAGGAAGAGCACGCTGACACCGAGTATCACCAGCAGCACGGGTTCGATTACAGTTGTAAGATTCTTGATCCGGTAATCCACCTGCCGGTCGTAAAAACTGGACACGCGCATGATCATGTCGCTGATATTTCCGGATCGTTCACCCACGTCTAGCATCTTGACGACGGGTGGTGGAAAACATCCGTCGGGGGGAATCGATTCGGCGATAGTCTGGCCCTTCTGGATGTTCTTCCCCATATAGGATATGTCTTCCTGAATCGGCTTGTTGTCGATGGTCTGTTCGACAATCGTCAGGGCGCGAAGGAACGGGATGCCGCTGTCCAGTAGTGAACTGAGCACCCTGGCGAAACGCGACATCAATATCATCAACATTATTTCGCCGAACAGCGGTACTTTGAGCAGCGCCGAGTCGAACAATCGCGCGCCCTTTTCGGTTTTCTTGTAACGAATCCCCGCGATCACAGCCACAACAGCGCCGGCGACCACAAACAATCCGTAGTCGGTGGCAAAATCACTGAGGCCAATCATGATCTGTGTGGGCAGTGGAAGATCAGCCCCGCGGGACGCAAACAGCGCTTTAAACCTGGGAAACACAAATCGGATGACGACCACAAAGGCGAGCATCAGTTCGACGATGACGATACTGGGGTACATCGTGGCCGACTTCACACGGGCTTTGGTTTCGGCGTCGTATTCGAGCAGTTCGCAAAGCCTCACCAGAATATCGTCAAGAATACCACCTTGCTCCCCGGCGTCGACCAGACTCACCTGGACCTTGGACATTAAAGCCGGGTGTTTCTGCAATGCCTGCGCCAGGGTGGAACCCCCTTCGATATCCCTTCTGACCTGGGTCAGAATATCGGCCAGGGCGGAATTGGTCCCCTGGTCGGCAATGGCGGCAAGCGACGTCGTGATCGGGATACCCGACCGGAGCATTACTTCAAACTGGCGGAGAAACAGTATACGCTCGTCGTGCTTGATCCGCTTGCGGTCCGTGAGCCGCGACAGCAGTTGCGACTTGCGCCCGGCCAGCTTGACTTCTACCGGAAACAACCCCCGCGACTGCAGGTCGCGTGTCGCCATCGCTTCGGTCCCGATATCTATCACGCCAGTGACGAGCTGCCCTGCGCCCGTGCGCGCCTTATACGAAAAATTTGGCAATACCTGGTCTCCCTTGATCTTGTCTACGCCGCCGGCACACCGGCTTCAACCGGTGTCGCCTGATCGGCGGTTTGTTCCGTTTCCAGCTTGGTCACGCGCAGGACCTCTTCGACCGTCGTTAATCCCTCACGAGCCTTGGTCAGGGCTGATTCCCGAAGCGATCGCATGCCTGCCTGTGTCGCGACCTCTCTGACGGTTTCGAGTGTTTTTCCTTCCATGACAACGCTGCGCAGTGCGGGCACAAACTCAAGAATTTCATAAACACCCACCCGTCCTTTGTAGCCGGTCTGGTTACATTCATCGCAGCCGTCACCCCGGTACCACCTTTCGTCACCGTCCAGTCGGATGTTCAGTGACTGGAGGGTCTGTTCGGGAACAACAAATTCGCTCTTGCAGTTGCCGCAGATCCGGCGAACGAGCCGCTGCGCGATCACACCGAGCAGAGACGAAGCGATGAGAAAGGGATCGATTCCCATGTCGATCAAACGCGCCAGCGCGCCGACGGCATCGTTGGTGTGAATCGTCGAAAGAACAAGGTGGCCGGTGAGTGACGACCGGATGGCGATTTCCGCGCTCTGCTGGTCGCGGATCTCACCCACCATGATCACATCGGGATCCTGCCTCACCAGTGCGCGCAATCCGCGGGCAAACGTGAGTCCGATTTCCTCGTTTACCTGTGTCTGCCGGATCATCGGCAGAAGGTATTCAACGGGGTCTTCCAGTGTCTGAATGTTTACGTCGGGTTTGTTGATTTTCTGGAGCACCGCGTACAGCGTGGTCGTTTTACCGCTGCCCGTGGGCCCGGTAACAAGAAGAATGCCGTTGGGTTTCTTGATGAGGCGGTCCATGACGTCACGCTCGTCGCGCTCAAATCCGAGATCCTCCAGCGCCAGCATGGCGTTTCTCTTGTCGAGTAGCCTGAGAACGACGTTTTCACCGTGTACCGTCGGAAAGGTCGACACGCGAAAATCGATATCGTGCCCTTTTGCTTTTGTCTGGAACCGTCCGTCCTGGGGAAGGCGTCGCTCGGCGATGTCGAGTTCGGACAATACCTTTATTCTGGATACGATGGCGTTATGCACAACGGGGGGCTGGGTGCTGATTTCGCGTAGGATTCCGTCAACCCGGTAGCGTACGCGCATGACGTGTTCGTCGGGTTCGAGGTGGATATCGCTCGCTTTTTCTTCCACGGCCTGTGAAATCATGGCGTCCACAAACTCGATCACCTGGCGGTCGATCGACCGGCCTTCGAGCGACTCGCCGTCAATGACCTCGTCGAACATGTCGAGCTTGCTCTCGGTTCCGTAGTATCGCTTGATAGCGATCGTGACACTGGTCCGCGTCGCCACGCAGGCGTCGATGTCGTAACCGGTCTCAGCGGATATTTCGTCGATGGCCAGTACGTTGAGGGGATCTTCCATCGCCACTGTCAGGCTCTGCTTAATGAGAAACAAAGGAACAACGCGGTAACGCCGAGCCAGTTTCTCGGGTACCAGCCTGATAATGGCGTCTTCGATGTTGTAGTCAGAAAGGTTGACGCTGGCGATCATCAACTCTTCCTCGTGGTAGGCGATGAGGTGCTCGTCGGTTACCTGCCCTAATTTCAGGAAGACTTCGCGAAGGTACAGCCCGGTCCTGCGTTGTTCGTCGAGCGCTGTACGCAGCTGGTCCTGGTTGATGAGGCCTTTATCGAGCAGGTACTGCCCGAGTTTTTTCTTCCCTGACTGGCCGTCTGACCCGTTTTCCTCCTGTAGACGCGAGTCTCTAACGG
>CAYUDF010000154.1:0-6739 GCA_964443465.1 uncultured bacterium | reverse complement strand
CCGGCCGTACCGGCGAGGAAGTTCCTGGTGGGGCTGCCCGCCGAAGGATCGTGGATCGTCACTTCGAGGGCCATACGCAGTACATCGTTGGGAACACTCCGTCTCGAACCCTCTCCGTTGCTCGAAGCACGAGACGGCGGCGATCTTGGCCCCGTCCCGGCGGAACGGTACGTTATTGACCCGGAAACCTACAATACCTGGCGGCCTTCTCCTGTCGTCCACGAGGACGAACCCGCCTGGATTCGGCGGCAGAAGGTACTGCCCGTCTGGGTTGAACCGCTGCAGTATGACCCGGTGACCGGGGAGACCGTGCTGGTGACGTCGATCGAGATTACCGTGAGATTCAGCGGCCCGGGCGGAAAGCAACTGGATTCCGGATCGGACCGGCCGGGAATCAATACTGAAACGGCCGAATGGGAAGACACGTTTTCCAAACTGCTCGTGAACGCGCCCCAGGCGCGCCAGTGGCGCAGGCCGTTGCGGGAGCGCGACGTATCCATCGACAGGTCCTATTCGCCGTTGCAATCCGGTCCGGCAGTCAAGCTGAAGATCAAGAAAACCGGGGCCCACAAAATCTCCGCGGAAACAGCGATCGCCGCCGGTTTTCCGGCGGGCCGCGCAGTCGGCGATCTGCACCTCTACAAACGCGATTACGACGACGACGGATTGGCGGGCACTGTCACGGACATCGGATTCAGGATCAGCGAAGACCCGGCCGGTACGGCGGGTGTGTTTGACGGCCAGGATCTCGTGGTGTTTTACGCGCTGCGGCTGCGCGATGATCCGGCCAGGGAAGAACCGGCGGAGTTGTATTCCGATCATAATGTTTACTGGCTGGGGACAACATCCGGTCCTTTAATGCCCCAACAACCGATGGTGGCGGGTACGCTCAGCGCCGATACGGCGAGCGCCTGGTTTCAGAAAACGGAGAGGTTCACCGACGACGGTTTCTTTCGGGAAAGTACACCGCAGGGCCGTACCGATTATTATTTTTATAACACCGGTATTTTAAGGACGGTCGATTTCCCGTTCGAAATGGGCGCGATACGGCCCGGTAGTTCGGTGGCCCTGAATGCGCAGCTCCACGGGGCGTTCAGGGGGCAGATTCGCAGCGTAACCACACACCTGCTGAATTCGACGGTAGACAGGATTTTGACGCCGACGGTGTTTGTATCAAACGTTACCGTCCAGGATTACCAGGTAACCATCCCCGCCGCCGACCTCGATGTCGGAACAAACACGTTCCGGTTTTACCGGCAGGACGACCCGGGCAACTTTGTTCACACACACCTCAACTGGCTGGATGTGACCTACGCGGCACTTTACAGGGCCCACGGCAACAAGTTGGTCTTTGATACGGGCACGCTGACGGGAAGCACCGACCTGACCGTCACGGGACTCAGCGACACCGACCTGTGGTTATTCGACGTGACCGCCCCGGAATCTCCCGTGAATTGTCTTTTAACGCCGGCGCTGTTCACCGATGTCGGAGACAGTTACGCGATGACGTTTCGCGAGACCCTCTCCTCGAAAAAAAGTTACGTGCTGACGCATGAAAGCCGCCTGATCGACATTCCCGTCGAAGACGTCGATCTGGACGACAACAGCGCCGTTATCGGCGACGCGGCGGAATCGGGTGTGGATGTGCTGGTGATATCCCACGGAGATTTCAAGGCCTTGATGGGGGAATGGGTCAGCTATCGGCGCGCGCAGGGGTATCGTGTCCTTATGGTGGATGTAGAAGACGTGTACGACGAGTTCAACGGCGGTGTGCCGGGCACGAGGGGCATCGACCGGTTTACGCGCCATTTTTTTGAACTGGGCAACGCAGGGTACCTGTTGCTGGTGGGAGACGGCAGCGAAGACCACAAACAAACGTCCAGCGAATCTGGGCCCGATTTTATCCCCAGCCACACGCGTTCGGAGTACATCCAGCCCCCGTGGAACACGGACGAAGTCGTGACGCTGGACAAACCATTTGTCAAACTGCCCGGCCCCGGAGGCACGGTCGATTCGTACCCCGATCTTGTTATCGGCCGGATGCCCGTGGGAACGGGAAGTGAAGTACAGATCGTCCTCAACAAGATTTTTGGTTACGAACAACCGGACGCATCCGATTTCTGGCGCCGCCGGATGATCATTGTCGCGGACGACGGGTGGTCGGGTGATAACCAGAACTCCTGCTACGCTTCATCCGAAAAGTGGTTCGAAACCGGGCAGGATTCGACGGCGAGGGTGATCGAGAGGCAATACCCCGGCATGTTTGATGTCGTGAAATTTTATCTGTCCGATTATACCGATCCTCTTCACTCGGCGCCGACGGACCCGCCTGTGAATAACTATTGCGAACCATTGATGAACGCGATCCGGACGAACGTTCGGAATCATGCGACATTGAGATTTCTGGACGAGCTCGAGCAGGGCGCGACATTGGTGACGATCCAGTCCCACATGAACCGATCGCTGGTGACACACGAAATGCTTTTCACAACATCACGGGCCGTTGCCGGTGGAGGTGCGGGCAAAGACCACCAGCGAATCAACAACCGGGACAAACCGTTTGTTATTTTTGGTATGGGGTGTCATTTCAGCGATTACGCGCTGGAACGTGAAATGGCGGAGACCTACAACAACAGCCCCAACGGAGACGCCTTTGCCGAACAATTGTTGTTCCAGAACCGCGAAGGTGCGGTGAGCACTTACGGTAGTTCCGGTTTCGAATACCTCGGCCAGGTGAACCAGTTCATGTACATTCTGGCCGGCGTGTGGTTTTACGACGCGCCCTACGACAACATGATCAACCAGACACAGGGGCGGTGGATTTTTGGCCAGCTGATGTTTCTCACGGAAAGCGCGGCGACCGACAGGGGCCAGACGCTGCCCGTCTCCCGGTACCACATACTGGGTGATCCGCTGCTCAGGATCGAGGCCGGGCCGCCGTTGATGGATGTTACGGTTAACGGCGAAACCGCCAACTCGGGCGACAACGTGCTTGCCGATGCGGACACGATTACGGTGAGAGCCATCGTCAGGGACGAAAACGTCATCGAAAAATTCGAACTGGTGATCGATGGCGTGGATGAAAGTCAGACGCTGGATATCAGCCCCATCGGAGACGAATCAATCGCGGGCTCGCGTAACTACGACGTCAGTTTTTTACACGTCCTTCAGTTGAATAATTACGAAATCGTTCTGCGGGCTCTGCAGGCGCCCGATACAACGGCCGGCCAGTACCACATGGCCGCTGAATTCGTCCTGCATGTCGAATCCCTCCTGGAAGTGTCCGTTAACGGGCAAATTATAACGGACGGCGACATGGTCCCGCCCAACGGCGACTACACTGTCGTGCTGGACCTCCCGAGATACGTTGAGTCTTCGCAGATTGGCGTTAGAATCGACGATGAGGATGTACCCGGCCTGTTGTTCAGCCATCCGAGCGCCGAAGATACGACAGTTTGGGTTGTCCAGTTTTCAAAATCGTTGACCAAGGGATACCACGAGCTGATTGTATCCGTCGAAGGTAACGACCTGCCACCGGTTCAGCTTGTTGTTGGAATCGCCGCCGGATTGAGGGATGTGGTCAACTATCCCAACCCGTTCGAGCAGAACACACAGTTTGTTTACACCACCGACATCGAAATCGACGATGGAACGATCGACGTGTTTACCACCAGCGGAAGAAAGGTACGGCGGCTGGAAATTCCCCCGGACGCCCGGGGCGCCGGCCAGAGCGCCGTATGGTGGGACGGTCGAGACTCGGCGGGAGACGAGATCGCCAACGGCGTCTACCTCTATGTCATCCGCGTCACGCAGGGGGGCCAGACCAGTTCCGTAAACGGAAAACTGGTGCGGATGCGATAAAGATCGTGCCGTTAAATTGATCTTCCTGCGAATCGCCGGACGTACTAAGATATGTCTTCCAGTCATCAAACGGAAGACCTATGGACAAAAACAACCCCATATTTGAACAGATCCGGGACCTCACCACGGAGGCCCGGAATCCACGGACGCGGACGATCGACACGGCGTCCTCCGCCGAAATTCTGAAAAAAATAAACGACGAGGATCACCTTGTCGCCGACGCCGTTAAAAAGGCGATTCCCGATATCACCCGCGTTGTTGACATGGTCGTCAAGACGTTCGATCGTGGCGGCCGGTTGTTGTATTTCGGTGCGGGTACCAGCGGCCGTCTGGGTATCATCGACGCCTCGGAGTGCCCGCCGACTTTTGGTGTAGATCCGGAACTGGTCCAGGGATCTATCGCCGGCGGGCGGGATACCGTGTTTTTGTCGCGTGAAGGTATCGAGGACGACGAACAGGGCGGCGCGGACGACGTGGAAGTAAAAAATGTAAACGATACCGATATGGTGGTGGGTATCGCGGCGAGCAGAAGGACGCCGTACGTTCTCGGAGCGTTGGCGGAAGCGCGTAAACGGGGGGCGGGGACCGCCCTGGTCCGCTGCAACCCGGGGCCGTCGCCCGACGTGGATGTTGTGGTGACGGTGGTGCCGGGGCCGGAGGCAATTGCCGGTTCGACCCGGATGAAAGCGGGCACGGCGCAGAAAATGGTGCTGAACATGATCACAACCGCCGCCATGATCCGGACGGGCAAGGTATACGAAAACCTCATGGTCGACCTTCGACCCAACAGCAAAAAACTGATCGAAAGAGGCAAACGGATCGTGATGGAGCTGACGGGACTTGATTACGCGGACGCGGCCCGGATCTACGAGCAATCGGGGCGAAACGTCAAGGTTGCCGTTGTGATGATGAAGACCAATACGGACCGGCGCGAGGCCGAGAAGGCGCTCGAGCAAGCCGGCGGTTTTCTGGCCAGGGCATTGGGGGAACGGTCGTGAGACCTGCTGTTCGAAAAGCGAACGGCGTTATACTGGTTCTGCTTCTCGCTGTCGCCGCTTTCGGAGGGTGCGACGGGATCGGCCGGAACACCATCCAGTTGTGGCAATTCTGGGACCTGTCGGAAATTCAACCGATGGTAAACCAGTTCGAACTGGAACACCCCGGTATTCGGGTGGAAGTCAAACAACTGACCTGGAAGGACGGCCTGGAGACGATCCAGGCCGCTCTTGCTTCGGGCAGGCAACCCGACGTTTGCGAGCTGGGTTCTTCGTGGATATCGCGATTCGGTTATGAGGGTGTGCTGGAAGATCTCACATCCGTCTACGAGGTCGAGGTCGACAGTTTCCTGATGTGGGACAGTGCGACCTGGCGGGGAAGAGTATACGGACTGCCGTGGTTGCAGGGGCCACGAACGCTTTTTTACAACCGCGATCTGTTCCGGCGCGCCGGACTGGATCCCGATGGGGCACCGGGGACGTGGGACGAACTGCTCGATGCCGCCCGGGCCATAGACGGCCTGGGGGAGGACATCTTCGGTTTTGGACAGCACCAGGGCGAGCGGTACGAGCCGTACAAAAACTTTCTCGCTTTTGCGTGGGGAAACGGCGGCCGGGTGCTGGATGACAGCGCCACGGTCCGAATCGCCGAACCGGAAACTCTCGAAGCGTTGGAGTACTACCTGAGACTGGCCGGACACTCGCTCCAGGGGCGCCAGGAGGTTCTGGATGGGCGGTTTCGGATGGGACGGCTGGGAATGCAGATTTCGGGGGCCTGGAACCTCAGGGGGTACGATTCCGGGGCGCCTGCCCTCGACTACGGCGTGGCGCTGGTGCCGAAACCGGCCGATAACCGCGGCGAACACACCAGCTTCGCGGGAGCGGAAATGCTGGTGGTATTTAGCAATTCCAGAAATACAGAAATGAGTATAGAGCTCGCCCGGTTCCTCCGCAGATATCCTAGGGCGCGGCGGCTCGCACTCGCTTCGGGCAGTGTGTTTCCGGCTTCACGGCTCGTTTTGCAGGACTCTGTGTTCACATCGGACGACAAACTGCGGGTGTTCGTCGAGCAGATGCCCGCCAGCCGCACAGCGCCGGCGCATCCCGGGTGGATCGAAATGGAAGACGTGGTGAACCGGGCCGTCGAAGAGGTTCTTCAGGGCCGACGGGCGCCGAGGTGGTGTCTACAGACGGCGGCAGACGAGATTGGTGTGATAGTGGCCCGGTACAACTAGTTGTTGTGTGCACTGGATTTTAATCCGGTTTCCTCTTATACTGACGCCCACACGATTCAACGGATTCACCCCCAGGGAAATACACGTATTGAGAGAAGGTAGGTTCATGTCCGAAAGCAACGGACCGGGCGCGCTGTTGTCGAAGAAACGGTTTACTGTTGCGGGTTTGATGTCCGGCACGTCGATGGACGGAGTGGACGCCGCACTGTTACACGTCGACGCCCACCCGGATCACCCGACGGCTGAACTGATCGAGTTTGTCACTCTCGACTATCCGGACGAGTTGAGAGAGGCCCTGGAGGATATGTCCATCGGGCACGACACGACCGCGGAGGAAGTGGCAACCGTCAATACCGGCGTCGGGGTCACATTTTCCGGCAGTTTTTTTGAAGCCTGTCGCCGGGCCGGATTGGACTCCGAACAGGTCGATTTTATCGGCTCCCACGGACAGACGGTCGCCCACGTGCCGCCCGACAGCAACGCCGGGTCACCCGTTTCCGGCACACTTCAACTGGGTTCACCTTCCACTATAGCTGCGTTGACCGGTGTAACCACCGTCGGCGATTTTCGACTGGGCGACATCGCGCTCGGAGGGCAGGGGGCGCCGCTCGCACCGTACGCGGACTACCTGCTGCGTCGCAGCGATTC
>CAYUDF010000153.1:0-6741 GCA_964443465.1 uncultured bacterium | reverse complement strand
ATCGTAACGACATAGAGAGGATCCGAATTAGATGAAAACGTTGTTGATGGTGAAGCCGGACGTGGCCAAGCAGGGGCACTACGGCGACATTATTTCAGTAGTGCTGCGTAACAAGTTTAAAATAAACAGGTTATCAATGGAGCTTTTCTCGCGGGAGCGCGCCGAAAAGTTTTACGCGGTGCACAGGGAACGGCCCTTCTACGGTGAACTGGTGGACTACATCACCAGTGGTCCGGTTGTGGCCATCGAAGCCGAAGACGACGGCGATACCGTTACGCGGATGCGGGAGCTCATTGGCGCCACCAACCCGGCCGAGGCCGGGCGCGGCACGCTCCGCTGGATGTACGGTAGTAATATCCAAAACAACGCGGTCCACGGGTCGGATTCGCCCGAAAACGCCGAAAAAGAGCTTGCAATCGCCTTCGGTGATTTCTAAATTCTTTTTCACGTCTCGGAAACCATCGTGAGAGGGATCAGATGATCGTCGATCTGAGGCGTCTGGATGAGGCTGCGGAGAACCGCGGCCTGTTGACCGCCGACGAAATAGTGGTTTTTACCGATGCGTTTGATGCGGAGATAACCGTCGACTGCGCGGTGGAGTTATCGTACGAACGCAGCGGCGGAGTTTATTTTTTCCACGGCCTGCTCGAGGGAAAATTCCAGACGTTGTGTCACATCTGCCTGACCGATGTGCCTTGCCAGATGAAAGGGAATTTCGACGTTGTCGTTCGTAAATCGAGCGGAAGGCCATCCGACAAAAAGGAAAGCGGCGAAATCGAGGAACCCGAAGATCTGATCTCACTTGGTGTGAACGAGTATGAGGTCTCGTTCGACAAATACATAAATGAAAACCTCGTTGTAAATATTCCGATCAAGATTGTTTGCAAGGAAGACTGTAAAGGACTCTGCCCGCAATGCGGCATTAACCGCAACGACGAAACCTGCGACTGTGTCGGCGCCACCGACCCTCGCTGGGACGACTTGCGGAAGTTAAAAAACGAATGAGGAGCTATCATGGCGGTCCCGAAACGTAAAATATCGAAAACTCGCAAACGCAAACGCCGGTCTCACCTGAAGCTGTCGTCTCCGGGAATGGCCCGGTGTTCGCAGTGCCACTCGTGGAAGCGGCCACATACCCTTTGCCCGAACTGCGGTCACTACGCAGGACGCGAAGTTTTCAGAATCGAAGAAGAACTCTAGAACAGGAGCCTGCGGCGTGCGCATTGTTGTTGACGTCATGGGCGGAGACAAGGGTCCGGACGTTATTATCGCCGGCGCCGCAGAAGCGGCTCGAGCCAATCCCGGCCGTTTCGAGATTGTGCTCGTGGGTCAGCGTGAACAGATCGAACCCTCCATGGGGCACTTCTCCGGCCTTGATACGCCGGTAGAGGTGGTCAACGCCACCGAAATCATTGGAATGTCCGAATCCCCGGTCACCGCGATACGGTCGAAGAAGGATTCTTCGATTGTTGTGGGTACCCGTCTGGTCAAGGAAGGTAGCGCCCAGGCGATCATCAGTGCCGGTAATACCGGCGCGGTGGTGGCCAGCTCCCTGATGACGATGGGCCGGTTGTCCGGCATATCCCGTCCCGCCATCGCCACACTGTGGCCGACCAAGTCGTCCGGTGCGGTGGTGCTGGACGTGGGCGCCAATTACGAGTGCACCGCAAAACACCTTCTCCAGTTTGCCGCGATGGGGGAAGTGTACGCCCGCTATCACCTCGGCATTGAACGGCCGCGCATCGGCCTGCTCAACATCGGCGAAGAAAGAAGCAAGGGCAACGAAATCGTGCGAACCGCTTACGACTTGCTCGAAAGCGACAGCTTTAATTTTGTTGGAAACGTCGAAGGACGGGATGTGTTTGAAGGGGCCGCCGATGTTGTCGTTTGCGACGGTTTTGTGGGCAATATCATCCTCAAGTTTTCAGAAAGCGTATATTCCTTTTTATCATATATGCTAAAAGGCGAAGTAAATAAAACCGCCAGGGCCAAGGCCGGGGCGTTGTTGATGAAACAGGCGTTTGTAAACGTCCGCTCCCGACTGGACTACGCCGAATACGGCGGAGCCCCGTTGCTGGGTGTCAACGGCGTCACCATCATTTCTCACGGAAAAAGTTCATCCCGCGCGATAATGAACGCAATTCTCGCCGCGGAGAAGTCACTCGATGCGGAGATCAACAGGCGTATCGAGGAACGTCTCAAGGAGGCGCGGGATGTCGAAACGGGCTGCGCTTAGATCCGCCAGAATCACCGGAACCGGACGGTTCTGCCCGGAAAATATCCTGACCAATCAAGATCTCGAAAAGATGGTGGATACCACCGACGAGTGGATTACTACGCGCACCGGAATCAAGCAAAGGCACATCGCCAGAAAAGACAGGGCCTGTTCTGACCTCGCCGTGGACGCCGCCAGACAAGCGCTGGAAATGGCCGGTGTGGAGCCGATGGAGCTGGACGCCATTTTTGTCGGGACGATCAGCGGCGACACCCAGTTTCCGGCAACGGCCGTGTATGTGCAGGACCGTATCGGCGCCCGTAACGCGGCGGCGCTGGACATTACCGCTGCGTGCAGTGGTTTTATTTACGGTGTAAACCTGGCTAACGGTATGATCGCGTCGGGCCAGATGAACCGGATCCTGGTGATCGGTGCCGAAGTGTTGAGCAAGTTCATCGACTGGCAGGATCGCGCCACCTGTGTGCTGTTTGGGGACGGCGCCGGCGCGGCCGTTCTGGAGGCCTGTCCCGTGGGTGAGGGCATTCTGTCATCTAGTATGCAGAGCGACGGCGCGCTGGCGGACCTGCTCATTATCCCCGGAGGCGGTTCACGCCGGCCTCTGACGGAGAGCTCGTTTCGGGATGGGGACAGGGTAATAAAAATGAAGGGCGACGGCGTGTTCAAACACGCCGTGCGCGCGATGGCCAATGCCACCCGGGCGGCGCTGGAGCTAGCGGGCAAGACTCTCGACGACGTCGATCTGCTGGTGCCTCACCAGGCGAACATCCGGATTCTCGAAGCCATGAACGATCGTCTCAAATTGCCCGCCGAAAAAATCGTCATTAATGTCGACCGGTTCGGGAACACGTCGGCGGCCAGTATCCCGATCGCTTTCGACGAAGCGGTCCGCGGCGGTCGTGTGAAACCGGGGGACCTGGTGGTTTTCACCGGGTTCGGCGGCGGGTTCACCTGGGGCTCCGTTGTATTTTATAACTGTCTGGGGGGAGAATAGTTTTGACACAAGCAGCGATGTTGTTTCCCGGGCAGGGATCCCAATTTGTCGGGATGGGCAAGGACTATTATGACAGTTCTTCAGAAGCGCGGGAAATCTACAAAAAAGCGAATGCAACACTTGGAATCGATATATCCGGGATGTCGTTTGACGGCGACAAGGACGAACTCACCCAGACACGCAATGCGCAACCCGCGATCCTGTTGCACAGCCTGGTTGTTCTGGCCTTGCTGAGCGCGCGCGGTATCAACCCTTCGGTTGTAACCGGGCACAGTCTCGGCGAATTTTCGGCCCTGGTAGCCGCCGGTTTTTTTGAACCGATGGACGCGCTCTCAGCCGTTCGGCGGAGGGGCGAATTGATGTACGATGCAGGGCTGAAGAATCCCGGCGCAATGGCCTCCATTATGGGTATCGCCGCGGAAAACGTCGAAAAATGCGTCAAAGAACACCGTAAAGAAGGCGTTTGTGTGGTCGCCAATTACAACTCCCCGCAACAAACCGTCATATCGGGTGAAGCCGCGGTGGTAGAGCACATAACCGGTCATTGCAAGGAGGCCGGCGCCCGGCGCGTCATGAGATTGCCCGTCAGTGGCGCCTTCCACTCTCCGCTGATGGACCCGGTTGTTCCCGAATTCAGGTCGTACCTGGAAAAACTGGATCACGGGAGCCTGAGGATTCCGTGGATCAATAACGTATCCTGCAGGGCGGAGAGCGACGAGTCGGCCATTCTGGACGTGCTCGCCCGACAATTGTCGTCACCGGTCCGCTGGACTGAAGGCGTTGTCACGTTTGCAGATACGGCCGGAAACCAAAACCCCGTTCTGGAAGTGGGACCGGGAAAAGTGCTGTCCGGTCTGGTCAAAAGAATCGTTCCCGAGCTGGAAGTCCGGCCCACATCAACCACGGCTGAGTTTGAAACAACGACAGATTTTTCTTGAACACCTTGGGATATCTGCTATAAACAGTCGCTAACACCAAGGTGCCTGGAATTTGACAAATATTTCGATTTGACGGAGTGAACCCGCATAACATTATGTTGGTAAATGATTTAAAAGATTCTGTTGCGCTGGTAACGGGCGCAGCCCAGGGCATCGGCGCAGAAATCGCTCTACGCCTGGCCGGACAAGGTGCTAAGGTGGCGGTGGTGGACGTCCAGTTGGCCGCCGCCGAAAAAGTATCTCGCCAGATCGTTGAACTGGGCGTGGAGTCGTGTGCTTGCGAGTGCGATGTTTCTTCGTTTGAAGCCGTCGAATCGTTGGCCAAAACGTTGACAGATGATCTCGGAATGGTAGACATCCTCGTAAATAACGCCGGGATTGCCCGGGACCGGTTATTGATGAGGATGACTTCCGAAGACTGGAACGCGGTCCTGGGGGTAAACCTCACAGGCACGTTCAACTTCTGCAAGGTGTTCGGCCCGCCGATGGCAAAGAAAAGGGCGGGTTGCATTGTAAATATTTCGTCGGTAATCGGCTTGATGGGCAATGCCGGCCAGGCCAATTACGCGGCGAGCAAAGCCGGTGTTATCGGACTGACGAAATCGCTGGCGAAAGAATTCGGGGCTCGTGGTATCAGAGTAAACGCCGTTGCTCCCGGGTTTATCCAGACGTCGATGACGGACACGCTGGCGGAAGATATACAGATTAAAATGAAAGAGATGATTCCGCTGGGCAGATTTGGTCTGCCCGGGGATATCGCAAACGTCGTACTATTTCTGGTCTCCGATCTGGGTGGCTATGTTACCGGTCAGGTCATAAATTGCGACGGTGGAATGGTCATGGCTCGATAGTGAGCCTACGCAGGAGGTAGTCCGAAGAATGTCAGAAGTCGAAGCGAAGGTCAAAAAGATCATCGAAGAAAAACTCTCGGTCAACGCAGACCAGATCACAAATGACGCAAAGTTTGCGGAGGACTTGAAGGCCGATTCGCTGGATACAGTGGAACTGGTCATGGCTCTGGAAGACGAGTTTGATCTGGACATTCCGGACGAGGAAGCCGAAAAGATAAAGACGGTCCAGAACGCGATCGACTATATCAATTCCAAATCCGGCTAACGAAAAATCCGGCAATCACAGCCCGGAGGCGCCTCGCTTATTTATGCGAAAGCCGTCGATACGGCGTCGCAAGCGTTTTGCGTGCCTGTTGTGGTTTCCGGTTTTTGTTTTTCCGGTTCATATTATTAATGACTACAGATCAAAGACATAAAAGAGTTGTTATAACGGGCGCGGGACTGGTGACGGGGGGCGGCCACACCACCGAAGACACGTGGAAATCGGTTGTGGACGGTGTCAGTGCGGTCGGGAAGATCACGCGGTTCGACTTTTCCGGATTCGAAACGCAGATTGCCGCGGAAGTTAAGGATTATGACGCTGCCGACTACATCGGCAAGAAGGGTATGCGGCGCAATGATCCCATGGTGCACTACGCCGCCCACTGCGCATCCCAGTGCCTGGAGGGAATCGACCTCGATTCATTGAATCGCGACCGTATCGGTGTGGTTATTGGTTCCGGAGTGGGCGGTATCGCCACACTCGAAGACCAGCACTCTGTATTACTTAATCGCGGCCCGGGCAGGGTGAGTCCTTTTTTTATCCCGATGCTTATTGCGGACATGGCGGCGGGTTACGTATCGATCGAGCACGGTTTGCGGGGACCGAACTACTCTACGGTATCCGCTTGTGCGTCGGGCGCCAACGCAGTGGCGGACGCGTACCTTCTGATCAAGGCCGGGATGGCCGACGCCTTTGTGGCCGGAGGATCAGAAGCCGCGGTAACGCCGCTTTCGGTAGCCGGCTTTTCGGCGCTTAAAGCGTTGTCGCGCAGAAACGACGATCCGCAAAAAGCGTCGAGACCGTTTGACAAGGGACGGGACGGTTTTGTGCTTGGCGAGGGCGCCGGTGTGCTTTTTCTTGAGGAACTGGAACACGCCCGGCGGCGCGGCGCAAACATCATTGCCGAACTGGCCGGTATCGGCCTGAGCGGGGATGCCCATCATATTACTGCGCCTTCGCCCGACGGGGAAGGTGCCATCCGTGCCATACGCGCAGCTCTTGAAAACGCCGGATTAGAGCCGGAATCGGTAGACTATATCAACGCCCACGGCACCAGCACCCAGTTGAACGACCTCAGCGAAACGTCCGCGATCAAATCGGTATTCGGCGACCACGCGTACAAACTGGCCGTCAGTTCGACCAAATCGGTTATTGGCCATCTGCTCGGGGCGGCCGCGTCGGTTGAGGTGGCGTTCTGTGCGCTTGCGATCAGGGATGGAATCCTCCCTCCGACAATCAATCTTGAAGAACCCGATCCGGAATGTGATCTGGACTACGTGCCAAACAAAGCGCGAAAACAGAGTGTCGATGTGGCGCTCACGAATTCATTCGGTTTTGGAGGACACAACGTGTCGGTTGTTTTAAAGCGATTTGTTCCGGAAGACTAACGGGACGATTCAATTTTATGCCCAACCTTTTACGAGACATTATCAACAAACTTCTTGGCCGCCGCCGCCCGGCGC
>CAYUDF010000152.1:0-6753 GCA_964443465.1 uncultured bacterium | reverse complement strand
TTTGAAGATGCGGCGGAATCTTTTAATAAAGCGCTTGCGCTCGACCCTGTTTACGAAGAAGCCGTTAACGGGATGGCGTATATGTACGCCGCCCAGGACGATTATGAACGGGCCATCGGCTATTTCGAGCGCAATGCGACCTCCAACCCTGGAGACGCCAACCCGCACGATTCGATGGGTGAGATATACTTTCGAATGGGAAAGCTGGACGAAGCGGAGGCCTCGTATGAGCGGGCACTGGCGATAAAGCCGGATTTTGGTTCAGAGCGGAACATCGCGTACATCAGAGCGCTCCGTGAAGACTGGGAAGGCGCGATTGCGCAAGTTGAACGTCATATCGAAAATGTGGCCGGTCCGGGGCCGAAAGCAGGTGGCGGCTACCTGCTGGCCAACTACTACAACCGTTGCTACCGGGGGCAGATAGCCCTCGAATCGGCCCGGTCAGCGGGAGAGGTGTTCGAGTCGATGGGACACCAGTTTGGTTTGTCCGGGGGAAAGTGGTTGGAAGCGACAATTCACTTTACGTGGGGAGAGTTTGAGCAGAGCCGGGACAAAATGGTCGAAGCGGGAGTTGCCATGCGGGCGAGCGGTCAGAGTCCCGCGTGGGCGGAAGCATTGTACGAAATCCTGGATGGATTGATGGAACTGGAGGAGACCCGAGTGGATGCGGCGCGCGCTCGTCTCGCCGTGATTGACTCATTGCTCGTACAGATCGCGGACGACACGCCGGGATTTCTCGATATGATAGTCTATTCGACCGAGGTTTATCGCGCCGAAGTCTTTCTCGCTGACGGAGCAGTAGAAAACGCTATCGCGGTGGCTGAAGCGCTGCCTTACGTGACCATTCCGGATCTGAACCCATTGTCTATGTTGTTTTACACATTCCCGTTCGAGAGGGACGTGCTCGCCAGGGCTTATGTCATCAAAGGTACGATCGACGAAGCCATTGCCGAGTATGAGCGGTTGATCACTTTTGATCCGGACAGCAAAGACCGCCGGTTGGTTTGCCCGCTGTTTCACTACCGGCTGGGTGTGCTGTACGAGGAGAAGAGGAATCCCGGAAAGGCAAGGCAGCAATACGAGAAATTCCTCGATATCTGCGGCCAGGCCGATCCCCGCCTGGAAGAGACGGCCGAGGCCCGCCGGCGCCTGTCCCAACTCGGGTCCTGAGATCGCCTGCCAGGGCGAAAAAAGAGCTTTTTTTTGCGACCTTTCTCTGGTTTAGTCCGTAGTTAGAATACAGATTATCGCGATATCACGGACCGGCATCACGGACCACCCATAACAGGACTCTGAATGGCCAGCAGCCCACATCCCATCACTACCGCTTTCTGGACTTATATCATTCCCATGACGAGCACGCGCGCGTGGAAAATCGGCATTGTGCTCACGGCATTGTTCGCGGCGTGCGTGGTGCTGATGTACGTGGGCGGTTTTCTGGCGTCTGATTTCGTGTTCGACGCGCTGATGGGCATGCGGCACTTCCTTATCATGGTGGGTGTGCCGGTGGGGGCGATTCTGCTGTCCGAAATGCCGATCCGCGACGGTATCACGCACAAAACGCTATTGTACCCCCTCCTGGGACCGGTGCCGCGCACCACGCTGGTCGTTGTTCGAATCGTGGTGACGGGGGCCATCCTCGCCCTCGGTTCGGCGTTGATGCTGCTGCTCATACGGGCGCTGCTCGGCGAGGGCTTCGGATTCTTCCCGCGCGAACTGCTGTCGGTATTCCTGGGGGCGTTCGTTTATGTCGCCCTGTTCGGGATCGTCCACCTCTACAACCGGAGGGGCCTGATCGCCGGCCTGGTGATTCTGTTTGTTTTTGATAAACCGATCGGCATGTTGCCTTTCAGCCTGCGCAACATTTCGCCGTCGTATCACATGGGTGTGATCTCCAACCAGCAGGAAGGCATGCATCTGCCGATCACGATCGGCGCGCCGGCGAGTTCGGTGACGATGTCGGTTATTGTGCTGATTGGTATAATTGTCGTTTTTTCCGCGGCCATAGCCTACGGATTCAAAAAGAAAGACCTGGGGGATTTATGTTGACGCGGGGGGACGTGGAATGAGCAGCCCGTGGATTCAGTTGCGCGACGTGATGTTGTACCGTGGCGGACGCCTCGTCCTCAACGGGATCACATCGGACCTGTCGGGCCGTGCCGTCGGGCTGGTTGGCGCCAACGGCGCCGGTAAGTCGACATTAATAGGTGCGCTGCTGGGTGTTCTCAGGGCCAGGTCTGGCAGCATCAAGGTGCTCGATTGTGAATTACCCCACCACGCGATGCAGGTGCGGGCGCGCTCCGGTGTGATGGCCGAACAGGCGGGCGTGTTCCCCGGTGGTTCCGGAGTGGACGCCGTTATTTTTGCGGGGATGCTGAGCGGACTTGCACGCAACGAAGCCATGCGCAAAGCTCACCGCGCGCTGGACGCGCTGGACGTCGGGGAAGAACGTTATCGCCCCGTGCGCGGCTACTCGACCGGTATGCGCCAGCGGTGCAAACTGGCGATGAGCCTGGTACACGACCCTGAGATTCTGATCCTGGACGAACCCACCGTGGGGCTGGACCCGGTCGGCCGTACGCAACTCCTCACGCTGATCCGCGATCTGCGAGATGAAGGCCGCCGCATCCTGGTGAGTACACACATCATGCAGGACGCCGATTTTCTGTGCGATGACCTGCTGTTGATCGAAGCCGGAACGGTGGCGTACTCCGGTCCAGTACGCGAACTGGTGGAATCGGGCGTGGGAGTGGTGGTTGCCAACGGTGCCGGTCTTGACGCAGCGTTTGCGGAGACGCTGGGACAACACGGTTACAAGATAATTGAACAGGACACCGAACGGCTCATTTTCGAACCCGTACAGGATCCCGAACTGAAGAATTTCTGGGCGCTGGCCGCCGAGCGGGGCGCCGAGGTGCGCACGCTCGGGCGCGACCTGCCGTCGCTGGAGACCGCGGTGATTCGTGCAATGGAGCACAAGGGTGTTCCGCCGGGTTATGGCACCGGTGCGAAGGGGACGGAACGATGAACGGCGCCGCGAAGGCACCCACGACGATGAACGTCATCGCCGCCATCGCGCGACGCGAAATCCAGATGGCGCTCAAACGCCGGCTGGTCAAATTGCTGTTCCTGGGCAACCTGATCCCGCCGCTGGTGATGGCGGGATATCTGATCATCAGCCGCATCGTCAGCGAAATGGGTATCGACGACCTCGGCTGGGATCCGCTGGCACGCCTGCTCGAAATACAGGCGGGGCCGGTTCTGTTGCTCGCGCTGGGCATCGGTGTTCCGCTAGTATCCCGCGACCGGGCAGAGGACGTGCTGTTTCTGTACGCGACCCGGCCGGTGACGCCGTGGTCCTATACGATCGGAAAAATGCTCGCTGTTGCCGCGCCCGCGATGGCGTTGCTGCTGGCACCGTCGCTGTTGATGGCAATTCTGCATTTCGGGCTTGTGGATGATTTTGGTGTGCTCGACTCTGTCGAACTGGTGGCAAAAGCCACTCTGGCCGCTGTATTACTTGCCGCAGGGTACTCGGGCGTGACGGTTGGGTCGAGCGCCGCGGTCAAAAAAGCGCGATGGGCGTTGTTGCTGGCCTTTGGCTGTTTTGTGATCCCCAGCGCGATTTCGGAAATAGTATTCAGGGGTGACGAGTACGCTCTCGATGCCGCGACCGGCGGTGAGTACCTGATCGCGATGTTGTTTGATGCGGACAGTGTCAAACACGGTGTGCTCGGGGGGGTGGCGCTTGTTGTGTGGGGCGCGATCGGTCTTCTGGTCACGTCGGCACGCGTACGGCGGGAGATGATACCGTAATGGTTATGGACCAAACAGCAAACCCGACTGTTAATGATCCCGAGACCGCTGTCGTGCTGGATGGTGTGAGTGTTTTTTACGGCGAGGTTGTGGGGTTGAGCAAGGTCGACATGGGCCTGCACAACGGTATCACCGGCCTGGTGGGGCCCAACGGCAGCGGTAAAACGACAATGATGCGCGTGCTGGTGGGTCTTATCGATCCCAGGGAAGGGCGGGCTGCTGTGTTGGGTCGTTCTCCTTTTGCCGACGAACGTGTTCGGTCGCGGATCACGTTTGTCCCGGCCGGCGAAAGTTTCTACCCGGGTCTGACAGGCCTGAGAAATCTGGAAGTCGCATTCATGGCGCAGGGACGTGACCGACTGGAGGCCAAAGGGCTGGCGCAGAAGGCGCTGGAACTGGTCGGACTGGTGGCCGACGGCGGGCGCCGTTACGGTACCTGGTCGAGGGGTATGCGCCAGCGGCTCAAACTCGGTCTGGCGCTCGCAGGCGATTCCGAAGTCGTGCTCCTGGACGAACCGTTCCTCGGCGTTGATCCGCCCAGCCGGTTGGCCTTACGCGATCACGTACTGGCGCTGGGCAAACAGGGCCGGACGGTGCTGGTGTCGTCCAACGTGTTGCACGAGATAGAAGCGCTCACCGACCTGGTGGGTATCCTCGCCCACGGCCGGTTGCTCGGGTTCGGAAAGGTGCACACGCTGGTGCGCAAGATACGCGACGATCACCCGCACCGGGTGGTGCTGCAAGTCGAGGATCCACGAAAACTGGGTCAGGCCCTTCTGGGTCTCGGCCACATCCGCGAATTAAAAGTCATCGGCGAAGACGCGCTGGAGTTTGTGACGATCGAACCCGAAAAAGCCTACCGCGAACTGCCGCAACTGGTCGTTGATACCGGTGCCATCGTACGGCGCGTTGAATCACTCGACCATTCGCTGGAAGCGGCGTTTACACACATCACCGCAGCCGGCAGCCGCCGATTGTAGTTATTTCTTCGAAAGAACCAGACCCATGAAATGGACCAACAACGACATACCGGATCAAACCGGCAGAACGACCATTGTGACCGGCGCCAACACCGGCATCGGTTTTGAAACAGCTCGTCAACTCGCGCTCAACGGCGCGTCTGTGATTCTCGCGTGCCGGGACAACAAAAAAGGCGAAGACGCAGCAGCGCGAATTATGGCGGAGGGCCCGGCGGGTGTCGCGGCATTTGCCCCGCTCGACCTGTCGGACCTCGAATCTGTCCGCGGTTTTGTTGATGCCTATAAACAGGACAACAACTCGCTGGATCTGCTGATCAATAACGCGGGTGTAATGATGTGCCCGGCGGGTAAAACGGCCCAGGGATTCGAACTCCAGCTGGGTGTGAATCATATGGGGCACTTCGCCCTGACCGGTTTGCTCCTCGACAGATTAATCGCTGCACCCGGATCGCGCGTTGTGACCGTATCCAGCATGGCCCACCGTCGCGGAAAAGTGGATTTGGACGACCTTTATTTCGAACGACGCGAATACAATCCGATGGAGGCGTACTGCCAGAGCAAACTGGCCAACCTGTTGTTTACGTTTGAACTCCACAGAACGCTGGAAGCGGCCGGCGCGGACACCATCGCTGTTGCTGCACACCCCGGCTGGACGTCGACCGACTTGCAGCGGCACGTTGGCTGGATCCGGATGCTCAATCCGCTGTTCGGCATGAAGCCGGACCAGGGTGCGCTGCCCACGCTTCGAGCGGCAACGGCGCCGGATGTTCTGGGTGGCGAGTATTATGGACCCAGGGGTTGGCGGGAGATGAAGGGATTCCCCGTACGCGTGGGAACCATAGATGCCGCAAAGGACCCCGGCGATGCAGCGCGATTGTGGCAGATCAGCGAACAACAAACCGGAATCCGGTTTGTGATGACCGGTTAGTCCGTCTCTTCCGATGAAATCGCGGAATCTGTCCGGTACCGTAAGCGTATACCGAATTCTCGTGACAATCGGATCTCGGGCGCTGAAAGCGCGTCCGGGAAGTAGGTGCCGGAAATATTGGCGCCGTACAGACTGGCGCCTTTGAGGTTGCAGGCCCTTAGATCCAGCCCGCGGATATCCGCCTGGCGCAGATAGGCGTCGGTGAAATCCAGGCCCGTCGGGTCCAGTTTCCGCAGGTCGAGACCGCGCAGATCGGCCCCGCACAGGTCGCATTTTTCACCCTTGAGTCTGCGCACGTTGAATTCGTCGATCTTGTCCTCACGCAGCAGGTGATACATTTCGTTCTCAAGCATACGGGGTTTCTGGTCCTGCAAGGTAGTTCCTTCCTTTGTGTCTGGATCGTTATCCTTTATATCGGCGATCCGGTCAATTGACTTGAAAATATTATTTGTAAAAAACGGCGATTCAGCGTATTGATATGCTTTACCGCGGGTGTTTTTGGCCCGATCCAGTAGGCAGAATATTAAATTGATTCTCGTCCAGTGGCAGCAATCACACTAGGAGGGCCAATGCATCGAACGGAAATCGCAGCATTCCTCAATCAAAAAGGCGGCGTGGGCAAAACCACCTCCGTTGTAAACATTGGATCGGGCCTGACGATCCTGGGCAAGAAGGTTTTGCTCGTGGACCTCGACCCCCAGGGCCATTTGACCGGTTTTCTGGGGATTGATCCGCAACAGGCACAAAAGACGATTTATGACGTTTTACTCGGGGACGTGGGGGCAAAAGATGCGATCGTCACCAAAGAACTGGGTGCTCGAATCAGCGTCGACGGACAGGATTCGCGGCTGGCGATCTCGATGATCCCCGCGGATCTGGCATTTGCCGAGGCAGAAGTTGAATTGTCGCGGTTGCCCGACAGGGAATACCTGTTGAGAGACGCGCTCAAGGATCTCAGCGATTCGTATGACTACATATTGATCGATTGCGCACCCAGCCTGGGGCTGGTCGCAACCAACGCGCTCTGCG
>CAYUDF010000151.1:0-6773 GCA_964443465.1 uncultured bacterium | reverse complement strand
CATTGTTCGCGACAAGGCAATAGAGCTTGAAATGATGGTCGAGAACCGGGACGTCAAGGTTCTGCTCGATACACACGCCGACGGACTTCGAGCCGAGCTGAGCGAGAAGGGATTCACGCTGGAAAACTTTAACGTATCCACGTCGGACGGCGAGAGAACCCACCAGGATCCGGACGGTGTGGGGCACCAGGACCGCAGCAGGTCTTTCTCCGAGGAAAACCAGGGTGGGGACTTCGCCGATGGCAGATTTACGAACCAGATCCTGACCGAAACACGGGTGAACATGCTGGCCTGACAGGCCGCGGAACCGGAAGGAACCTTTATTCATGCTCGATTTTGGAATAGTTAACAGCGCGGGAGCGGGAAATAACGGAATAGAAATGTCGCAGGCCCAGGTGGACAAGCAGACGTTTCTTAACCTGCTCGTGACGCAACTGAAATCGCAGGATCCGTTCGACCCGATCGGAAACGAGGACTTCCTCGCGCAGCTGGCGCAGTTCAGCTCGCTGGAGAGCCTCAACAACATATACGGGGAGATGAGCACGTCGAACCTGTTGCAGAACTCCACGCACAACGCGTTGAGCACATCGCTGCTGGGCAACTACGCCATGACGCTGGGGGGCACCATGACCGTCAGCGGCGAAAAAGTGTCGGGTTCGTTGTTTATTATGCCCGATTCCGGTGACGTGAAGATCGAAATCTCTGACAGTGAGGGTAACGTGGTCAGGACGATCGACCGCGAGCACCTCGAAACAGGCGAACAACTGGTCGACTGGGATGGTAAAAACGCCGACGGTGACCGCGTCGACGGCGTGTATTCCGTCGACATAACCTACACGTCGGGTCCCCAGGCGGGACAGAAGGCAAACATTTTTACAGTCGGAAAGATTCGCGCCGTCCGCTTTTACGGCGGTAGCCCGGTCATCGTTGTTGATGACGCCGAATACAACCTTTCCGACCTCATTGAAGTGATGAGTGATCTTCCTGGAGAGAAAGACTAGGACGTGTTGAAAAACAGCGCCATAACACCAGCCGCGGCCGGGATCGTCCAGGGGACGAAACCTGATTCATCGAAGAGGCCCGCGGCCGAATCGGGCGGAAAGCCGCAGGTCACGTTCGAACGGGCGCTGGAGAAGGCGTTTCGTGACGCCGATGTGAAAATGTCCAGACACGCGCGCGAGCGGGTGCAATCGAGACAGATCGATTTGAATTCAGCGGATGTCGGGAGGATTTCAGATGCCATCGACACGTTGCGGGGCAAGGGAGGAAAAATATCCCTGCTGTTGATGGGCGACACAACTTTTGTAACCAATGTCAAGAATCGCACGGTGATTACGGCAGTTGACCGTTACGGTGAGGCCGACAAGGTCTTTACCCAGATCGACAGCGCCGCGGTTATCGAGAAAGCTTGATGAACAACTGGGCTGGCCCTCAGCTGGAGGAGGCCCGGGAAATCAGTTGTTTACTGGTTTCCACCACTACCTAAGGGAGGCATCGTATGCTTCGATCACTGTTTTCGGGTATCTCCGGGCTGAGTAACCATCTGACCATGCTCGATGTTGTGGGCAGTAACATCGCGAACATCAACACGGTGGGATACAAGTCTTCGCGTGTTACGTTTCGCGAGATGCTCACCCAGACGATTCGTGGTGCGACCCGTCCCGTTTCGGGCGTAACGGGTGGTACCAACCCGGTGCAGATCGGCCTGGGCACGGTTGTCCAGAGTATCGACCCCACGTTTTCTCAGGGGAATCTCCAGAACACTGGAAAGATCACCGACCTCGCCATAGAGGGTGACGGATTTTTTATCCTGGGCGACGGCGCGTCGCGTTTCTACACGCGCGCCGGTTCGTTCACGTTTGACGGTCTCGGCCAGCTCGTGAGCACAGGTACGGGTTATACGGTGATGGGTGTGATGGCGGAGGATGACGGATCGATCGACTACGGCCGACCGATCGAAGCTCTGCGGCTGGGTAACGACCTGGTCACACCCGCCCAGGCCACGGAATCGCTGGTTCTGGCCGGAAACATCGACGCCGACGCCGACGCACTGGGTACCATCACGCATTCGCATTCGTTCCTCGACGCGGCGGCGGGCGCCGACATCTTGAGCGGCCTTTCCAATTCGACCGGCACCAATCTCGGCATATCCGCCGGCGACGACGTGACCATACAGGTCGAAGTGGGCGGCACAACGCTTTCCGGTACATATACCACAACGGCTACGTCCACCATGTCCGACCTGGTGGCGTTCATGAATACGGTGACGCCGGCCAACGCGACGTTTTCAATGACGGCCAACGGCGCGATCCAGGTGAACGCATCCGGTGGCCAGGCGATTGACCGTATTTCGGTCAACATTCCGGGCGGTACGACGTTCTCCAATGCCATGTTTCCCTCCGGGACTATTCCGCCGGGCGGATCGGCTCTGAGCGACGAGCTGCGGACGCCGGCGACGGCGGCCGACCTGCTCGACAACCTCTACAGCTCGAGCGGTGGCAAGCTGGCCTTTGTTCCCGGTGACGATATCCGTATCGATGGCACGGTCGGCGGCGTCAACGTGGTGCAGAACCTGACCTACAACGCCGGCGCCACCACGCTGGGCGATCTGGCCAACGCCGTCCAGACGGCGTTTGGTATCACCAACGCCACGGGTGTGCTGGTCGACGGCACCGGGCAGATCGAAATCAATGGCGATCCGGGTCTCGACTCCGAGATAACAGAAATTTCCGTCAGTATGGTAGGCGCACCCAACACGCCGTTCACGACCAACCTGGCGTTTTCGGAAAGCCAGGAGGCAAGGGACGCCATTACCTGGCGCACGACCGCCACGTTGTTCGACTCGCTGGGCCGCGACTTCCGGGTGGCAGTTTCGTACACAAAACGGTCCGGCACCAACCTGTGGGACTGGACGGTGACACCGCCGAGTGGTGTAACCGTGCTCCAGGGCGGATCGGGCACCGTCGGTTTCTCGGCCAACGGTCGGCTGAGCTCGTTCGATTTTACCGACGGCAGCAACGGAATCCTGATGGATCCCGGCAACGGTTCCGAGATCATGCAGGTTGCGCTCGACCCAGGCGAATTCGGCGGCCTCGAAGGCCTGTTGCAGTACCGCGGTCCATCGACTGCGACGGCCAAGGATTTCGACGGTCACGGCGCCGGTTCGTTGCAGGGGATCACGATCAACAACGACGGTATCCTCATCGGTCAGTTTACCAATGGTATCAACAGGTCCCTGGCGCAGGTCGCCATGGCCGAGTTCAATAACTCGTCCGGACTGAAGCGGCTGGGTAACAACGTGTACGGTACGTCCAGTAATACCGGTCCGGAATCGATCACCTACGTCGGCGCCAACGCTTCGGGGTCGATCGTGCCCGGTTCGCTCGAAATGTCGAACGTGGACCTGTCAACGGAGTTCACACAGATGATCATTGCCCAGCGCGGGTTTCAGGCGAACGCGCGGGTGATCTCCACCGGCGACGAGATGCTCAGCGAACTGGTCACACTCAAAAGGTAGGCGTAACGGTTGATTGAAGTTACTAAACTGAATAAAACCCAACTCATCGTTAACGCGGATCTGATCGAGTTTGTCGAAAAGACGCCGGACACGATGATCACGCTTACCACGGGCAAGAAGTTCATGGTCCGTGAGTCACTCAAGGAAGTACTCGATCGTGTGTTCGAGTACCGCGGAAAAACGCGGGCATATCCGGTGCCCGTGGCCGGAGGCGGCGGCGGGGGCGAAACCCCGTCCCGCCGGCATTCACGTTAACCCGCAGTTAGTGCAAGGGAGTTAAAGCTTTGGATATCGCGACGATCGCCGGACTGCTCACGGGAGTCATACTCATCCTGCTTGCGATTGTTTCCGGCAGTCCGATCACCACGTTTATCCATATTCCGTCGATGATGATCACCATCGGAGGCGCGACGGCCGCGGCATTTATCAGTTATCCGCTCAAGACCATGCTGGGTGTTGTGGCGATTATCAAAAAGACCGTGTTGTGCAAAACGCCGTCTCCGACCGACTTGATAGGAAAAGTGGTCAAGTACGCCGAGAAGGCGCGCAAGGAGGGCATGCTCGCCCTCGAGGACGAGTCAGAGACCGAAGAAGATGAATTTCTGCGGCTGGGCCTGCGGCTGGCCGTCGACGGCACCGACCCGCAACTGCTCCAGAAAATCATGGATAACGACATCATGGCGTTGCAGCGCCGGCACGAAGTCGGTATCGGTGTCATGCAATCGCTGGGAACTTTTGCGCCGGCGTTTGGCATGATCGGAACTCTTGTGGGCCTGGTTCAGATGTTGTCAAACATGAGTTCTCCGGAAGGAATTGGCGCCGGTATGGCCGTTGCGTTGTTGACGACGTTTTACGGCGCGTTTATGGCGAACGTGTTTTTTCTGCCGCTGGCCGGAAAACTGAAACACCGTTCACAGGAAGAGCTGATGCTCCGGGACCTGATCGTCGAGGGTATTACATCGATACAAACGGGTGACAGCCCCCGCGTGGTGGAAGAGAAACTGAAATCTTTCCTCGCGCCCAGGGAACGGGAGTTAATCGGCAAGAAGGATGCGGCATGAGCCGGGGGCGGGATAAAGGGTCCGGTGGCAACGACGAACCGTCCGCGCCGTTCTGGATGCTCACGTACGGCGACGTTATGACGCTGCTCCTGACATTTTTTGTGTTGTTGCTCAGCTTTTCGTCGGTTCAGGAAGCCAAGTTTCAGGAGACAGCCAGCGCGCTGCAGGCAGCGTTGGGAGTTCTCCAGTCGCAGGAATCCGTAATGGATCACGCCGCCCCGCAGGAAGCGGAGCAACCGAAAAGCGGTCTTGAGGAAATTGAGGGTCAGATGTCGGAGATCGTGGAAATAGTCAAGGAAGAGGGTCTGAGCGACGATGTTGATGTGATACCGACCCGTTACGGATATACGCTCCGCATATCCAGTCCGGTGCTTTTTGACCTGGCCAAGGCTGAAATCCGGCCCAACGGGCTCGATTTGCTGACCAAACTGGCCGACTACCTGTTGCAGTTTGAATATGCGTTAAGGGTCGAGGGGCACACCGACAACGTGCCGATCCGTACCAAAGAGTATCCGTCCAACTGGGAGCTGTCGACCGCGCGCGCACTCAGCGTGCTCAAACTGATGAACGAACGCGGCGTGTCGCCCACGCGGCTGAGCGCCGTCGGGTACGGAGAATTCAAACCGCTTCTGGCAAATGACACGGCGGAGCAGCGCCAGGTTAACCGGCGCGTCGAAATTTATGTGGAAGTTGAAAACCAGGACGAATTGATCGATCTGGAAGAACAGTTCGGGAGGTAACCATGGCGGATGAACCCACCGCGGATCAGACTGAAGAGACAAACCCGGAACAGGCGGCAGAAGCGTCCGGTAAAGCGCCGATAACCGGCAAAAAAAGATTGATGATCATTGGCATTGTCTTTGCCGTTCAGATCCCCGTAGTCGCCCTGATAGGTCAGAAACTGATCAAACCGCACCTGGTGCCGGAGACCCAGCAAGCCGTGGCGGCTGTAGCAGACGAAACCCGCGGAACGATTTTGATGCTGGAAGATGTCACCGTCAACCTGAAGGGTTCCCGGAAATCGAGATTCCTTCGGGTGAGTATCGGACTGGAAGTCGAGGACGACAATCTCATCAGTGAAATCGAGATGCGGAAGCCGGAAATCAGGGACGCCGTAATTACATCAATCAGCGGTCGGCGGGTCGACCAGTTGATATCTGTAGAAGGCAAGGAACAGTTAAAAGCGGAACTCAAGCAACGTATTGATGAAACCCTTCAGGAGGGAAACATCCTGAAGGTGTATTTTTCTGATTTTGTGGTCCAGTAGCGCGTTGGTTCTTTCGTAAAACCCGGGGCAGGCAGACTGATAGATGACAGACCAGGAACTCGCAGAAGAAACCAAAGAAGAGGTGCTCACCGAAACGGTAGAGCCGGCGCCACGGCAAACACCGGTTGCCGACCCGAACGAGGAGACCGCCGCGGCGAGTCCCGGTGAGGAAGGCAGTTCCGGCGGTACCGGCGATGACGATTCTGGTGAATCCAGCTTTGCGGAGGCCGCGGGCCCCGATGGCGAAGTAAAGTATGATTTTACGAGGCCATGGACCATCTCGAACAAATTCCACCAGAACCTCGCGTCGATCGCGGAAGCGTTCGCCAACCAGCTCAGTTTCACGATGACCAACTACCTGCGAACCACGCTGGACGTCACGTTTAACGCCGTCAAACAGGAACTGTTCGCGGATTACCTGGACAGATTGCCCGATCAGAAATGTATCGGTGTGTTCAGTATTCTGCCACTGGGTGGTCAGTCCGTAATCACCGTCGACGGCAATATCATGTTTATCATTATGGACAAACTGATCGGCGGCCAGGGTAAACCGCAGGAAATCGGCCGGGATTTTACGGAAATCGAAACCCGCATTTTTATGCTGGTAATGAACAAGATACTGGCGGACCTGCGCGAAGCCGCCAGAAAATTTTTTGAATCCGAAGTACACCTGTCGCGCCTCGAAAACACACCCGCGTTTGTCGCCGTGATGACCGGCGGCGAAAAAGTTATCACGATGTCTCTGGAAATGACAATCGGTGACCACAAGGGTTCCATTATGGTGGCGACTCCGATGGCCGGATTTGACCCCGTTATGACGGCGCTGGATCCCAAAGACGAAGCCATTCTGGAGAAGGCGGACGTTCCCGTCGAACATCGTGAAAAGATTCTGACGACGGTGAACGAAGCGTCCGTGGAGGTCACCGCC
>CAYUDF010000150.1:0-6782 GCA_964443465.1 uncultured bacterium | reverse complement strand
TCCGGTGTGCCGGCGTATTGCCACACCACCCGTCCCTTCCCCGGGTTGTATTCGAGCACCCGTGATTTCTTCTGGTACCCCCGGTTATCAAACAGCAGAATATTGCCGTTGGGTAGCGGTGTCGGGTCGTGCTGCTTCTTCCACAGGTCATTACCGCGGCCCGTTTTGGCCCAGACGATCGCCGCTTTTTCCATATCAAGGATCGCCACAGTATCGATGGTGAGAAGCGATATCAACACGTTGCCTTTTTTATACAAGGGCGACAACTTAGTCAGGCGGCCGTCGAATACGTAGATCGAATTCGTGTGGAAAATATCACCGCGCGGATTAATCAACTCGAGGAACCGCTTGAAATCAGTTTTTTCAAACGCCTCCAGGAGCGGCACTTCGGAGAGCAGTTTGCCGTCCGGGCCCAGGATCGTGACCGCGTCGGGTACAATGGGTCGTTCAGCGTTTACTCTTTCGACCATCTGCGCCTTGCGGGTGAGGACATAAATATTGCCGTCGGCGGTAACAAACGTCTGGTGGTGGCAGCCCCCGCGGTAGGACCACAACACATTCGAATAACGGTCAATCTTGATGAGGCCGATACCTTCGAAGATCACCAGGAGGTCTCCGTTGGGAAACGCCTGCACCCGCCTGAAGAAAGTGCTGTGGATTGTCCGCGGCACCTTCGGCCACACGTCTTCCACTTCGATCGCCCACTTGTGCAATACCCGGCCATCCATGTCCATTACGTACGCTTCCGGCGCGTGCCCGGACGTGTAAACGTTCAGACCGTTCCAGGCGAGGTCGGGCTCGTAAAGCGTAACGTTTTTCTCCCCGGGGGCTTCTTTTGACCCCTGCACGTATGGCAGGGCCATCATTTCCGACAGTTTTTCACGTTCTTCGTCGGTCATTTGTCCAAGGGGTGCGCCGTCGCGGACGGGGCGCCAGCGCCCCGGGTCTTCATCGGGACGGTCCTGCACGTCGCCCAGGATGGTCAACAGCTCGTACTCCTGCGACGGGTACAGGTCAGAACTGCTCGAATCCGATCCACAGCCGGCCAGGGCCTGGATCACAAATATCGCCGCTGCGGTGACCACAGCGGGTTTTACGATTCCGTAGCTGAATTTCATAAATATCAGGGAGATTGGGTCCAGAGCTACAAACTGATTTAATTTCAATATATTATAAGCAACGTGGGCGGCGTGTGGCAAGAGTTGAGTCAAGGGCCCGATAGTGAACTTAGTTGTCGGGATTTCAGTGTCGTGCTAGGCTGTCCGCGTGAAAACAGGCACAAGCCTTGCTATTTTTAAGACCGGGCCAGAACATTCGTTCGTTCTAAACCGTTGTCTTAAAACAGGTTTCTAAATCAACCCGGGGCAGGTAATGAAAGATCTTCTGGAGAAAAAGCAAAAAATCCGTCAATTCATCGTCGAGACCTTCCTGTTCGGGGATACCGATGTCGAGTTGTCCGACGGGGATTCACTGCTGGACTCGGGAATCGTGGATTCCACCGGTGTTCTGGAACTGGTTGCGTTTATTGAAGATGAATTTGATGTTGAAGTGCGGGACGAAGAACTGGTTCCCGAAAACCTGGATTCGCTGGACCAGCTGGCCGCCTTCGTTGACAGAAAATTGTAGCCCTCAACCCGTGGAAGAGACCCCACGGTGGTCGCTTCCTGGTATCCTGCCAGATGCTCTTACACGAATTTCTTGAAAAAAGCGCCCGGTCACTGCCGGACAAGCTGGCCGTGGTGGCCGGCGGAAATCGTATGACATATGGGGCCCTGGATTCGGCGGCCAATCGGCTGGCGCGGGCGCTGCGTGAAAACGGCGTCGAATACGGCGACCGCGTGGCGGTGCTGATGGACAACAGCACTGAAACTGTAACCGCGATCTGGGCCATTCTCAAGGCGTGGGCGGTTTTTCTGGTGATCAATCCGACCACAAAAGCGCGAAAAGTGGAGTACATCCTCAATAACTGTCGCGCGACGGCGCTGGTGACCCATCGGTCGAAATTCAAAACAGCGGGAACTTGTATTCTGGCCACACCGTCGCTCAAAGCGGTGGTCGTTACGGGTGGGGAAGTTCCCGAAGCTTTTAGTTCGGCGGCGGTTCGTTATGTAAATTGGGTGGAGGGTGTGGAGGGTCTTTCGGACGCCCCGGTGGAGTCGGAAACAATCGACATCGACCTCGCGGCCCTCATTTATACGTCGGGAACCACCGGCAACCCCAAGGGTGTTGTGCTGACCCACCGGAATATGGTGTCGGCGTCGACGTCCGTTTCGACATACCTGAACAACACCGAAGACGATGTTGTCCTGAGTGTATTGCCCCTGTCTTTTGATTACGGCCTGTACCAGGTACTGATGGCCGCACAGTTTGGCGGTACAGTAATACTGGAAAAATCGTTCGCGTATCCGTATGCGATCATCGAACGGATACAACAGGAAAACGCGACCGGGTTTCCGATTGTGCCGACGATGTCGGCGATACTGCTCCAGATGACGGATCTGCGACCGGATGTATTTGACGGAGTCCGATACGTGTCGAACACCGCCGCCGCGTTGCCGGAAAAACATATCACGGGACTGCGGCGGCTGTTCCGCAACGCCGACATCTACTCGATGTACGGGCTGACCGAGTGCAAACGTGTCACCTATCTGCCCCCGGAGGATATCGACCGGAAACCGGGGTCCGTGGGAAAGGGAATGCCCAACGAGCAGGTTTATATCGTCGACGAAAACAATCAGCCGATCACCGAACCGGATACCATCGGCGAACTGGTAGTAAGAGGGGCGAACGTGATGAAGGGGTACTGGGAATTGCCCGGCGAGACAGCCGAACGGCTCAGGCCGGGGTCTTACCCGTGGGAAAAGGCGCTGTATACCGGTGACCTGTTCCGGATGGACGAAGACGGTTACTTGTATTTTATCTCCAGAAAAGACGACATCATCAAGAGCCGTGGTGAAAAAGTAAGCCCCAAGGAGATCGAGTGCCTGCTCTGCGAGAATGAAGATATTGTTGAGGCTGCCGTCGTTGGTGTACCGGATGAAGTGCTGGGCGAAGCGATCAAGGCGTACGTTGTCCTGAAAGAGGGCTCCAGCCTGACGGAAAAAGAGGTCCTGGCGTACTGCAGCCGAAACCTGGAAGACTTCATGAAACCCCAGCTCGTGGAGATCAGGGAATCGCTGCCAAAGACGGCGTCGGGGAAAATTACCAAAAAGGGTTTGTGAAAATATGAAACGATGTACCCGTTGCGTGTTACCCGAGACGTTTCCCAACATCAAGTTCGACGAGGACGGCGTGTGCCAGTTCTGCCTGTCATGGAAGGGGCGGGATCACCTCGACAAGTCCCGGGCAAAATACCGGAAAAAATTTGAAAACCTCATTGACGAACACAAGCGGCCCGGCGGTTACGACGCAATCATGGCATACAGCGGGGGTAAGGACTCGACCTATACGCTGGCCGTACTTCGTAACACCTACAAAATGTCCATTCTGGCGCTCACCGTGGACAACGGGTTCATCTCCCCGCAGTCGCTGGACAACAGCAAAAAGGTGGTTGAGGGACTGGGGGTTGACCATGTCATCTACAAACCCCGGCACGACATTCTGAGCCGGTTGTTTTTGCACTGTGCCGATCACGATGTCTATTCGCCCAAAACCCTGGAGCGCGCGAGCACCATATGCAGCACCTGTATGGGTATTGTGAAGTTCGTCGCTCTGCGTATGGCCATCGAGGGCGGAGTGCCGTTTATCACCTATGGCTGGTCACCAGGACAGGCTCCAGTCGAAGCGTCCATATTTCGCAACAACCCGTCGATGATCCGAAAAATGCAGAACCAGTTTGTCCTGCCCATGCGGGAGATCGTCGGGGATGCGATTGACAACTATTTCCTCACCGAAAACCACTTCGAGCAGACGGAACGGTTTCCCTACAACATCAGCCCCCTGGCGTTTCTGGAGTACGACGAAGAAGACCTGCTGGGAAAAATCAGCGGTCTGGGCTGGGAAAAACCGGACGACACCGATCCCAACTCAACGAACTGTCTGCTCAACGCGCTGGGCATAAAAGTTCACCAGGACAGGTTTCAGTTTCACCCGTACGCTTTTGAACTGGCAAGTCTGGTCAGGAGCGGGTACATGGACCGCGATCTGGCGATCTCCAGGCTGGAAGAGGAAACCGACGCAACCATGGTCGCGTCGGTCAGGAAAAGGCTGAAATCCGCGCTGGATTAACGGGGCTCAGGTCCGTAATGTCGATTCGGGGCGCGAGAATTTTACTTTCTCGGCCCACTTCAGACAGTACTCACAAATTTCGTTCTGCCATTCGCGCAATGTGTACATGTGGTTTGCCTGCTTGATCTCTTCCACGGAGACCAGGTCCCTGCCGGCCTCGACGTCTTTCGGGAAGTTATCCGCAAAATCGTTGTGGTATTCCCACTTGAAACTGTCGTTCTCTCCGTAAAAGAAAACCAGCCGGCCACCGCGCGAAACGATACTCCGGTACGAATCCAGAAAATCCTCGTTAAAAACCAGGCCCTCTTCAACCGGTTGCTGTGAGCCGGCGTTAATTCGTGCGGGCCGATCCGCGGGTTTTGTCTTCTTTTTAATCGATCCGCCCGCAGCCGCCTTAATCGCCTTCAGCATTTTTCGGTAGTCGCTGCGAAACGTGATAAAACGCCACAAACCGTGCGGGTCGAATATTTTCCTCATATAGAGACCGAGGTAGAACCGCGCGTACCCGGCAGACATGCGTTTGATTCCACCGTGCAGGCTGGGCAGCATGACGGGGGTGCTGAGCTGGAAGGACGCGTCGATGTGCTCGTTGCGGCTCTGGGCGATCAGGTTTGTAATGGCACCGCCACAAACGCCAAACAGCACCGTCCTTGTCGCTCCTGTATGTTCCTTCAACACCGTGGCGGCGTCGCCGACGTCGTCGGCCAGCAAGCCGTGGTTTATTTCCCGGAACAGCGCAAGTCTGTCCTTGTTTTCGATTGTACCCTGCGCCCGCCCCATACCGTGGGGATCAAAACAGAGACACGGGTACCCTGCCGCGGCCATTCGCCGGGCCGTATGTGTATAAAACCGGAACGCCCCGTTCATACCGATCAGACCGCCGTGCGAAAACACGAAGGCGGGGTCCCTGGACGGCTGGCCCTCGGGTACGTACAAAACGCCGTCCAGTCTGTTGCCACACCGTGACTCAAACTGAATAATCGACTCCCGTACGCCGTTCAGCACGACGGACTCCTGGACAGGTGGCTCGGTATAGACCACCGGGGCCGGTTTATGCCGGCCGTTGTCCAGCGTACCCAGCCAAACTCCGATATCTTCGTATAAAACCGGTGTTCTGGAAGTGAATATCTCGTTGTTGAGCCAGAACGCGTTTTCGCCCTCGAGTACGATGCTGTCGCAACTCACACCGGATTCGTGAAACTGCAGGGCAAGTTTCTCTTCACCCTTTGGCACCGCCGTTTTCCGTTCCGGAATCGTTATCAGCCTCACTGACTTCACGCGTTCGGGCAGTTCTACGGGCAGCGCGATTTCGGGGCATTGTTCAAGAAACTGCCGGGAAAAGAAATATCCGTCGATATTATTCATCCGGTAACCGGCGCGGACACAATCCCCGCCGTTGGCCAACTCGTCGACGATTTCATCCCGGGTCATGACCGTTTTTCGGAAAATCGCGTACTGGCCCGCGACGTTCGCGCGCAGCGCTTTCATGAATTCCGGTTTCCATTTTTTTACGGGATTGATCAGCGCGAGACCGTCGACGTCTTCCCGGCCGCGTGCGACGCGACAGGTCAGGGCAGCGCTCCACCTTACGCCGAGCAGTGACAGGCGGGTGACGCCACACTGCCGCAGCAGGTCACACGCGCTATTGATGTCTCGCTCCAGGGTGTCGGCATCCACTTCGATGCTGTCCCCGGCGCTGTTTCCGTAGCCGTAGTAGTCGAACACGACCACGTGGTAACCCAGGCCGGCCAGGTGCCGTCCCATGTTTGCAAATACCCGTTCGCTCCAGAATTTTTCTTCAAATAACGAGTCGCATATCACCAGGCCCCGGCCGGCCGTCGCCGGGTCGGTCGGAGCCTCCCGATCGGGGCTGTACAGCGACCCAAAAAGGGGACTGTCGGGCTCGCCAAAAAAGAAGAGTTTCTCGTCGTTCATAATACGAACAGTCTGCAATAAAAATACCAGTTTGCCCTCTACTGCAATTATGTTACTCGTTTACAGTATCTTATATCAAATAATATTTAACGGAATAATAACGATATAGCGCATTCTGACCTAGGCTGGTTCCCCGGTGAAAACGACTTCCAAAGTGATCCGTAACTCCCTGTGGATGAGCGTTCAGCCCATTATTCTCAACATCGCTTCCATCTTTGTTGTTGGATATATCGCCAGCAATCTCGGCCAGAAAGACTACGGTGTTTTTGTGCTGGCCTTTTCGTTCGTGGCGCTTTTTACGCCATTGTGTTCGCTGGGACTGAGGGCGATTGCAGTTCGCGACATGGCTGAGGATCGTGAGAACGCGCCGGTCGTGATGGGTAAGTATTTTGTCCTCAGTGTCGTGCTTTCGGTTATCGCGTACGCTCTGCTGATTATTGTGGTGAACTCGATGCAGTACCCGCCGGCAACAAAAGTTGTCATCTATATCGCCGGCTTCAATCTGATTTTCAAGAATACAGCCACGTCACTGTTTAACGCGTTCCAGGCGTTTGAAAAAATGAAGTTTATCGCCCTGAGCAACTTCATTTCGGGTGCGTTGCTGACTCTGTTTTCTGTAA
>CAYUDF010000149.1:0-6793 GCA_964443465.1 uncultured bacterium | reverse complement strand
CCGGTGTGATCGCGCAACTGCTGAAAGTTGTTATCGAACTGATTCAAACGCGGCGCCTCAACCTGCTCCGTTTTTTTGACAACGGCGGTATGCCCAGTTCACATTCGGCGCTTGTGACAACCCTCACAATCGGTGTGGGTGTTTACGCCGGCGTAAACTCCTCAATCTTCAGTATTACATTGATATTCAGCCTGTACTTCATATTCGAAGCGGCGGGGCTACGCCAGGAAGTGGGCAACCAGGCACGGCTGCTCAACGACCTTGTCGACGAGATGAAGGCGACTCACCACATCGATCGTTCGCGCCTCAAGGAGCTGGTCGGACATACCTGGTGGGAAGTTTTCGGTGGTCTGTCCCTCGGCGCGCTGCTCGCGTTTATTTTCTTCCGCTGATTCTTCCAGAAAAATCTTGACAAAAAATCAACATTTCCGTGTACTTGATCCAGGAACGCGTTTTATGATGTAACATCTTGGAACTTAAAGAGATATATATGAACGATCGGCGGATGCTCATGTCTGATACACAGCCGACGGCCGTAATAATCAAAGGTCATATATCCCCAACCGGTGCAGCGCCAGATTCCTGTTTCAGGTTTCTGGTTTTTTTGGGTTTATAGCGAGAGGTCACAGGTATGCGTACGATAGCGGTCATGAATCAAAAAGGCGGATGCGGCAAGACCACGGTCGCGATCAATCTGTCCGGCGCGTTGACGCAACTCGATCGCAGAGTGCTTCTTGTCGATATGGATCCACAGGCCCACGCGTCGCTGGGTCTGGGAATCAACAGCGAAGAACAGTTGATCACAACTTACGAGTTGATGCTCGACCAGACGGTCACGATCGAAGAGGCGATCATTCGCCACGGAGATCTATTGTCCGTAGTTCCCGCCAATACTGTGTTGAGTGGCGTCGAGCAGGAACTGGCCGATACACCGGGAAGGGAAGAGAGGCTCGGCCACAAGCTCGCGCAGCTGTCCGATAACGCGTTTGATTTTGTTATTGTAGATTGCCCGCCGAGTGTTGGATTGCTCACGTTTAATGCGCTGATAGCGGTGCAGGAGCTTGTAATTCCGGTGGACGCAAGTTTTTTCTCCCTGCACGGCCTGGCCAAGTTGCGCGAAACAATCGATGTAATCGAAAACGAACTTGATCACCAGCTTCGTGTCCACGTCGTCTGCAACAACCTCGATACGAGAACGCATTTCTCCAACGAATTGCTCCAGGAAGTTGAACAGTTTCACGGCGCCGTTCTGGCCGATACTTTCGTCAGTAATTCCGTCAGACTGAAAGAAGCGGCGGCCGCCGGGAAAACGATTTTTGAGCTCTCCAGGTCATCCAAACCGGCCAGCCAGTTTCTGGCACTGGGACGGGAATTGCTGGAGAAAGAATCCCGGATCGAAACCCGGAATCTCGAGGGGTGGATGGAAAAACTCCACGGGCCAAGGAGGGTGCCCGAGGGTGTAATGTTTGGACTGGAAGCACCGCAGGCCAAAACCGTACGCGTGACCGGTGAGTTCACCAACTGGTCCCGTGAAGGTATGGAGATGGAAAAAGACACGGCCGACGGGTTGTGGAAGTCGGTCGTTGATATTTCGCCGGGAGAATATGAATACCGGTTCATCGTCGACGGGGTGTGGATACGCGATCCGAACAACAAGGATTACGTCAGAAATGAATTCGGCCAGGAAAACTCTCTCTTGATTGTTTAGCGATGCTATGGAGAATCACAACAAACCCAGGCACATCCGGGACATTGCTCACCTCTACCTCTCACGGTTACCGGCAAAAGGACAAAACCGCCGATCCGTGATTTACGTTGCCGCAGCGTCGGGCGACTGCTTCGGGGCGTACCACGCGGCCAATATTGCGCTCTGTTGCCAGCAAAAGGGGCATCGCGTCAGGTTGTTTGAACTGAGCGGACAGTTGCCGTGTTGCGGGTATTTCCTTCGGTTGCCGCCATCGGTTTATATCAAACAAAAAAAAGAATTTCCCCGCGAAGAATTGTCGGCGCTCGGGGGAATCTCCATCTGTTTTGCCGTACCCGATCCGGAGGGAGAGACTCACGGACCGGCGCAGGGTGTCACGGCCGGCTTTCGCGCGTCTTCGGGATCCGGGCTCGACATTGTACATCTACCCCCGGTTTCTTCCCGGGAAGCGGCGGAACATGTCTTGCGGTCCGCACGGATTCTTCATGAGGGAGTCGCTCCGTCGTCGGTAAGGGCTGTTGTCCTGGCAATGGACGACCACACTGCGTCTGTTGCCGGCGGACGACTGTTCGGGAAAAGTGATTCAATTGACTGGGTGGTTCTGTCGCTGAACCGGAAACGGACCGGGGAAGCGAACACCGGGGTGTTCAGGCAAAGCCTGGGATACATCGCCGGCTGGCGGCCTCTGCTGTCGGATCCGTTGCCGTGTGTGGTGCGCGATCCGGAATCACACGTATCCCGTTCCTATTTTTCGATCAGCGAAGCATTGCAGACACCGATCCAGACAACCAGGGAAAGACATGACGTCGCGACATCTCAACCATCGAAGTCGGTCGGACGATTTCGGTGAAACTATTACCAACCTGACCGTTCGTGGTTATTACTACGAGCTTCTTGAGATCCTCACCAATCTTGGTGAAGACGTCGAGATCAGCGCGAGTCCCGTGGACATCCGTGCGGAATACTCGGGCAATACAATCTGCCGTCTTGTGCCGTATCGCGAATTGATTCACCTGCACGTTGGCGAGGGGCCCGTGTGGGAGGTGCGTATCCGGGATGAAGCCGGGTACCTCGAAGCAGTCGATCGCATTCTTGATGTTTACCTCTGCCTTGCCGCGAGACTGGGTGCGGCCGATTCCAGGCACTCCGGAATCGCCGTCGTCCACCGATAATCCTTGTGTTAACTGTTTTGAATCACTATATTTCCACCGAAATAACCCGGCGGGCCCCACCACAATGTCGTTAAATTCTGAAGTACATACATGCGTCTAAAACGCCACGCATATTATTGCCTGTTCGTCATTTCCGCGGCCGTTCTCGCGTCCTGCGCGGCCGAGGATCCTACGAGTGTAGACCGTCCACCGGTCGTCCGATATTTTTATCCAGAAGACCAGATTTTTGATGCTTTCGTCGGAGACACCGTTTCCTTTCGTATTGTCGCGATTGATCCAGATGAAACGTCACTGAAACAACGGTTCAGCCTGAACGACTCACTGGTTTCGTCGCTGGACTCATGGGACTACGTCATCGAGGGGGAGGGGATCTCATCCATCAAGTGTGTTGTATCCGACGGGATCAATGACGCCCGGATTTCGTGGGAAGTAACGCAGCTCGATCCGGTCAACTATCCGCCGGAAATATATGCGTTCACACCGTTTGAAGAGAATCCGGTGATGGTGATTGGTGATGAACTGGAGTTCGGCATCGAAGCAAGCGATCCCGAAGAAGTTCCCCTTGCGTACTTTTTTACGGTGGACGATTCGCTTGTCACGGAAGAAGCCGATTTTATATTCAAGCCGACGACGGCGGGGTACAAAGTGGTTGAGGGTGTGGTGACCGACGGCGAGTATTTCGCGACGCATTCGTGGAATCTCAGGGTGACGCCGGTGCCGGACACGATTCCGCCCGCTGTGGTGCCGCTTACGGTGGTGGCGACGGGTGATGACCCGGGAGAGATTATTGTTGAGTGGACGGCGGTTGGCGCGGACGGAATGCAGGGTGTGGCCTCCAACTACCTGGTTCGTACATTGCCGTCGCCAATGCTGGACGAGATCAGCTGGTCGAGGGGCAGCGACAGGCCCGACGTCCCGGTTCCGGCGGCGCCGGGGGAACCGATGCGCATTGTGATCAACGGTCTTATTCCTGCCAGATTCGCCCATGTCGCAGTTCGGGCTGTAGATGACTTTGGCAATTTATCTCCGCTGGGTGAATCTCCCGGTGTGTACACCAGGGGGCTGAGAATCTCGGGCAGGGTGATGGATTCTGTGACCGGCGCGCCGATGGCGGATCAGCACGTCGAACTCGCGCATTTCCGGACTTTGACCGACGCGGACGGTGAATTCGAATTTATCGAACTGCCGCCGCTGGACGATCCGCTGATCGTATCGGATGACAATCAGCCGGGGACGATCGGAGAGTACTTCGATTACCACCTGGTATACGAAGTGAATCACCTGGATCACATCGTCGTGGCCATGATTCCCGACATACCCCTGGTGACCAATTATTACCCCGATTTCCTCACGTTTTTCATCGGAATGACCGAACACCTGGGGCTGCCACTGCCGAGGCACCAGCGGCGTTTTGAAGCACCGATCGACGTGCACGCCAACCCGTTTGTTCATCTCGGGATAGATTACCAGGCCGTTGTGCAACAGGCGGTCACAGGCCTGAATCCGCTGCTGGGCTTTGACGCGTTCAGGATAGTCGACGCCATTCCGGATGTGGGTGTCCATTGCGTGTACCTCGAGGAGCTCGGATACGACAACTACGGAATCCGCGTGTGGTCGGACGACTGGTATCCAATACAGGGCGTCATCGAATTTCGAACAGGGTATTCTACGGGCAGTCAAAGGTCGTTTGAACGCGTGATCCGCCACGAATTTGGTCATGTACTGGGACTCAACCACAGCGAGGATCAAAATCATCTCATGGTTGGCGGTGTCGCTCCACAGGTCGACTATTTCAGTTCCGACGAAATCAACGTCATCAAAACCCGGTTCAATATTCCACGCGGCGTTCCATTGGCGTCGTATATCCGAGAATAACGATTTTTTGCATCCATATGTTGACCCCCGCAACTTGATTTATTAGGTTGTTAGTAACAATCCAGCTGATTTAAACCCCACACAACCGACGGTCCGGTCATGCGTCAAAGCGGTTATACTGGACGATTTTTCGTGTTAGGCTGCGCGATTCTGGCCTGCGCGGGGTGCGACAGTGAGACCGTCTTCGAAACGGAAAAAAACCAGACAAATATCAATATATCCCCGGAACTCCACAGTGTTTTTCCGGCTGACGCGACTCCCGAAATAGCCGTCGGCGAATCGATCGTGTTCAGGGTGCACGCCGCTGATTCCGATGGCGATGACCTGAATTTCACGTTTACGGTAAATGACTCCGTCGTAGGCGAAGACTCGGTCTATACGTACGAAGCCACAGAGGAGGGTTCCTGCCGGGTGCGAGTCGGCATTTCAGATGGCCACACGGCGATCAACCACCTCTGGCTGCTCAATATCACGGGCGAGGTGGACGAGTTGGATCTGATCGCGCCGGCGCAGGTTAATACCGTTATCGTCCGTCCGGGTCCGGATCCCCACCAGCTGGAGATCAGTTGGCAGGCGGTAGGGGACGACGATATGTCGGGGCGGGCCGAGAAATATATTATCGCCACCAGTAACCTCCCGATTGTTGATGAATCGGATTGGGACGTTGCGATACACCACATCGTGGACGGTTCCTCCGCTGACCCGGGTACGGAAATGAAACACACCGTCAATCTCACGGGCGCCGCCGGATATACCGCAGTGGTTGTGCGGGCGTTTGACGATAACAACAACCGGTCTCCTCTCGCTCCGTTCTCGGTGGGGTATACGCGGGGTTATACAAAGTCCGGGTTCGTCTACGACGTATTTACCGGCGCCCCGGTGGAGGGGGCGGTGGTTCGCCTGGGGGCGGTCACGACCACCACAGACCTGAATGGATTATGGCAACTGGAAGAGTTGCCGGCCTCGGCGGTCGGTCCGGTGATATCGGACGACGGCGTTTTTGGGGTGGTTGGGGATTACTACGACTACGCGATCTTTGATTTTGGAGAACACAACGCGGTTTTTGAAGCCTACCTCCTGCCCGTTGTCGAGCTGGAGTCGGGGCACTTTACCGATTTTCTGCATTTTATCTCCGGTATGACCGAAAGAAACGGAGTGCCGCATCCGAGCTACCTCCGGCATTGGGAGTTGCCGATCAACCTGTACGTACCGCCGTTTGAACGCGCCGGGCTGGATTTCAAAGCGACCATTGAAGATGTGGCGACGGGACTATCATTAATACTTGGATTTACCCCGTTTAATATCGTGGACTCACCCACGGATGTGGGGGTCGAGTGCTTTTTTATCGAAAACCTGTATGCGGACAACTACGGCACCAAGCAGTTCACCGACGAATGGTATCCGGTATGGGGCGAGTTAGAGTTTCGCACCACATGGACCGTGCCTTACGAGGTACATTTCAGGCGCGTGATCGCGCACGAGCTGGGCCATGTGCTGGGCCTGGCTCACAGTACCGACCCGCGGCACCTGATGCTCGGCGGGATAGGAGCTCAGCGCGTAGACGTTTTTCACGCCGACGAAATTGCCGTCCTCCACCTGATCTACGGTATCCCCCCAACGGTTTCGGACGGGATATTCGTTCGGGACTAGCTGTTCGTATCGCCCCCTGGATTTCCACCCTCCCCCAAGGCTGCGATTTTGTCACACTGTTTCGGGTACAGAATCCGGGGTAACAAGTCCGGCCGTCCCTGTGCCGGCCCGGCGCCGATCCCTCCGGCTCTTCAGGCAGTTCACGTTGGAATACAGCGGATCATCAAACGTTTTGATTTTACCTTCGTCGAACGACCGGCGAATTTCACCGACGCCGTACTGGATGTCAAACCGCGGCGTAAAATCCAGCGTGTTTTTTATCTTGGAGAAATCCACCAGATAGTTGCGCGGATCGATGATGTCCTGCTTGCGTTCGACGGTACAGCCCGGTACCAGCCTGGCGATTCTTTCCCCCAGTTCCAGTATGGTCATGTTCAGTTCATTGCCGCCG
>CAYUDF010000148.1:0-6831 GCA_964443465.1 uncultured bacterium | reverse complement strand
CTGGTCAGCACGGGCGGCTCGGGGTCTTATCCATGGCACTTTCAGCCGTATATCGCAATCGATCAGAACAACGGCAACATCTACGTGTCATTTACGGACTACGACCGCTACTGGCCCGTCGACGATCCCGGCGACGTCAGTATCGCCCGCTCCATCGACGGGGGGATATCGTTTCAGCCCAAAATCCGTCTCGACGACACCGCCGACAGCCTGCAGGTGTTCCAGCAGTTTTCCTCCGTCGCCGTCGATCCGGCATCCGGTGACGTATACGTGGCCTTCGAAGACGACCGCGGCAGTTCACTCGATATATATACCGCGCGCTCGACCGACGCCGGTGTGTCGTTCCAGGCGAATGTGCGCGCAAACGCCGACACCACCCGGATCCAGGAACAGCCCACCGTCGCCGTGGATCCCGCGGGTGATGTCTACGTGACCTGGATGGACTGGCGCGACGACCCAGATCCGGCAACAGCGCCATTTCAGAACCATATCTACATCGGTAAATCAACCGACGCGGGAGCAACGTTTTCCACCGATGTCCAGGTAACAGACGTTTACATGAACGGCGACTTCGATTATGACTTTCCGCCGCGGCTGGCCGCCGATAACAACGGCGGGATCCACGTCGTGTGGTTCGACAGACGTGTGGATACAACACTTTGTTACTACGACTATTCGTCCGACGGCGGAACGACATTTGGCACCGACGTAATCCTGCACAACGATGTCGACTCCCTGACACACGCGCTGCCGAGGATCGCGATCGACACACAGGGCAATCCCGTGGCGACCTGGATGGACAGACGAAACGGCAACGACCGGTTTGACGTGTTCTTCACCGGCCCCGACCGTTCGGACGCGGTTTCCGAATTGACGACACGGTTGTACAGACTGGGACAGAACTATCCCAATCCGTTTAACCCGGTGACCACGATCCGCTATGAGGTACCGGCGGGCGGCGGCGTGGTGAAACTCGGTGTGTATGACGTGGCGGGCCGGCTGGTGCGCACCCTTGTGGATGAATCACAGACAGCGGGACAGAAAACAATCGGCTGGAACGGAAGAAACGACAGGGGCAGCCGTGTGGCATCCGGCGTGTATTTCTACCGGATGCGAGCGTCCGGATTTACGCAGACACGGAAGATGGTGCTACTGCAGTGAAGCACATTAATGTCATCTGATTCGCTTCATACTCTCTCGGGCGTTGGAGCATCTGCCGCAACGCCCGAAAGAGTACAACACCCGGCATGACGTAAACAGTCTTTTTGGAAAGAGTTGCCGGCATAATACCACCCCCGTCAATATTCCCGCGGTCGCAATTATTTTGTGGTTTTACCGCGCCCGCTGTGATTCTCGCCCAGTCGATGTGTCATATCCTTGACAGGTTATCGACTCAATTTTTCCTGATACAACCCAATTTGCGCCGGCGCGGAAGTGCGCGGCGTCCACCGCGAGAACGACGGCGGGTCAACAAATGACGGAGGGGCGATCATGAATTTCCTACGAATCACAGTACGCATCCACATCGGTCTCGCCGTACTGATGCTTCTTCCCCACTTCGCGTTTGCACAGTGGATTCCGGATGGAGCCCCAGTATGTGCGGTCGCGCAGGATCAGACTCTGCAACAGATGGCATCCGATGGTTCGGGCGGTGCGATTGTCGTCTGGTCGGATGGCCGTACCGGAAACGGTGACATATACGCACAGAGGATCGACGAGAACGGAATACCGTTGTGGGCTCTGACCGGCGCTCCCGTCTGCACACTTGCCTCATACAACCAGAGCGAGCCCGGAATCGTGTCTGACGGCGCCGGCGGCGCGATTGTCGTCTGGTCGGATGGCCGTACCGGAAACGGTGACATATACGCACAGAGGATCGACGGTTCGGGCAACACTCTGTGGACCCCAGACGGTGTTCGCATGAGCTTCGATCTGGATCCTCAATTGTTAGTGCGGATCGTCTCCGACGGCGCCGGCGGCGCGATTGTCTCCTGGCGAATTATACCAATTGGCGCACCACCCTACGGAATTGGCGTTGCAAGTGTGGATGTAAACGGAAACGTCCGGTGTTGCGAAGTCTCAATCGGGAACGGAGAGGGGCACGAGATGGTGTCCGACGGCGCCGGAAGCGCCATCGTCACCTGGTCGAGCAATCAGAGCGGCAGTTGGGACATACTCGCACAAAAAGTAGATACGACCGGTGTCACACCGTGGGGCCCGGCCGTTTCCATCGGTTACGGTGCAATGGACCAGCTATATCCGCAGATCGTGTCGGATGGAAGCGGTGGCGTGATCATCACGTGGTTCGACCGTGCTTCGTGGAACATCTACGCACAAAGGATAAATCCCGGCGGCAGCACCTTATGGACAGCGAATGGTATCGGCGTCTGTACCCAAATCAACGATCAAACCAATCCGCAACTCACCGCGGATGGCGCCGGCGGAGCAATCGTTGCGTGGCAGGACAAACGGGGCGGAGGGTGGAATATTTATGCGCAAAACGTGGACACGAACGGCAACCTGTTATGGAATCCCGACGGAATCGCAGTCTGCACCGCAGCGGGGGATCAGCAGGAAATCCGGCTTGTCACCGACGGCAACGGCGGAGCGATAGCGACGTGGGAAGACTTTCGTGCCGAACCCAACCAGGGAATCTACGCACAAAGGTTGGACGCGGCGGGAACTCCATTGTGGAGCACCAACGGCATCGGTATCTGCACGGCGTCCGGCGACCAGATTACCCCTGAACTCGTACCCAAAATAAACGGGGGCGCAATAATTTCCTGGACTGATCCGCGAAACGGCGACTACGACATCTACGCACAGCGCATTTACGCCGATTCATGTAACGTCTCGCCCGCCAGCCTTGACTTCGGAACGGTGACGATCGGGAGTTACAGCGAACAGACATTCACGATTGAAAACACCGCAGGTATCGGCACACTCAGCGGCACGGTACACGAGCCTTGTGCCGACTACAGTATCGTGTCGGGTAGCGGAGCCTACAGCCTGGCGCCCGGTGAATCGCGTTTGGTGACGGTACGTTTTGAACCAACTTCAGCGGGCACCCAGTTGTGCACCGTTTACACCGGGGATGCCCTGTGCTCAAACGTTTCCTGTACCGGCGTGGGCGGCTGCCAATCCGGGGTCGTCTACGTGGACACCGACGCCACCGGCAACGAAAACGGCACGTCGTGGACCGACGCGTTCACCGACCTTCAGGACGCACTGTGGCTGGCGGGCATCTGCTCTGGTGTTACGGAAATCTGGATGGCAGAGGGCACGTACCTGCCCACCGAAGGCAGCGACCGCAGTGCAACGTTCGCGCTCCAGAACGGGCTTGCATTGTACGGCGGATTTGCGGGCACAGAAACACTGTTGGGTGAACGCGACATCACTGCTCATCCGACTACGTTAAACGGCTCAATAGGAGCACCCGTTCTTACCGACAACTGTTACCACGTGGTCACGGCGAGCAACACAGACGCGACGGCCGTCCTGGACGGGTTTACAGTATCATGGGGGTATGCGGACGGTGTGGATGACGACGGCTTCGGCGGCGGCCTGTTTATCGAAAATGGCAACCCGACAATCAGCAACGCTACGATACGTGACAACCACGCGTCGGGGGGCGGCGGAATGTACAAGGATGAAGGATCTCCGGCGCTGGATCACGTCACCTTCGAGTTGAATTCGTGCGACGGTCTCGGAGGCGGGTTGCACGACTTCGGGGGCAGTACTCAATTGACAAACGTCCGGTTTCTCTCGAACACAGCAGGCAGCGGCGGCGGTGGGATGCACACCGCCGGAAATCCGTTCATCGTCAACACGGTTTTTTCAGACAATACAGCCGGTAGCGGGGGGGGTATCAACACTTGGGGCTCCTTTTTCTCTATGGTCAACTGCACTTTCGCCGGCAATACGGCCACGTCCGGCGCCGGCGCCATGAGCAACTCGTTCAGCGCTCCCGTACTGACAAACCTGATCATGTGGGGTAACACCGCACCGGCGATCGATCGCTACAAGGGGACCGCCGCGATGATCAGTTATTCCCTGATACAAGGTTGCGGCGGCAGCGGCGGCGGCTGGAACGGCGCATACGGGACCGACGGCGGTAACAACATCGATTCCGATCCCATGTTTCTGGGCGACGACTGGCCCGCCACACCTACGTCCATTTACTCCTCTTCCCCGGCCCTTAACGCGGGTGACAACTCGGCCGTCCCGGGCGCGGTCACCACCGACCTGGCGGGCAATCCGCGGATACACGGTGGTACCGTGGATTTGGGTGCGTACGAATGCCAGGGTCCTGCCACAGCCACGTCGACACCGGTCGCGCCGGAATCGTTCGCTCTCCACCCGAACGTCCCCAACCCGTTTAACCCGGCGACCACGATCCACTACGACGTGCCCGCTGGTGGTGGCAATGTAACGCTGCACATTTACGACGTGGCGGGCCGGCTGGTTCGGACACTGGTAGACGATTCGCAAACAGCGGGGCAAAAAACAATCGGCTGGAACGGAACTAACAACACCGGCACACGCGTAGCATCCGGCGTGTACTTCTACCGGATGAAAGCGCCAGGATTTACGCAGACTCGGAAGATGGTGCTGCTGCAGTAACGAATCTTGTTTTACACAGAGGTACGCCAACAAAAGGCCCTGAAAAAGACTAAAAACTCTGTTCATTCATTAACCGGCATCATCATAAGAGATAGGTTATTCTGTCTTAATAGTACATAGATGTCGTGCTTTCGTTGTTCTTGATTGATACAAACCGTTTAACGTATAGTTACAAAATGCGAATCAAACTGAGTATTGCGGTTTTCCTCATGGTCATCGCCTGTTCGAGCGAGGAGCAGTTGACTCCCCCGCCACGCGATACCGCGCGGCCAACCATCGTGTCGGTCGCGCCTCTGGACGCGAGTACGGGCGTACCTTCAGACGCGAGTGTCGCCGTAACATTCTCGGAGGCGGTGGATCCCGCCAGCATCACCACATCTACTTTATCCATAGACGGCGTCTCGGGCCTAGCGGCCAGCACCGATGAATTCGCTTCCTTCACACCAAATTCCCAGCTTTCCCCCAGTACCGTATACAACGCGACGGTAACCACCGGCGTGAAAGACCTGGCCGGTAACACTCTCGCCGAAGATTACAGCTGGTCTTTCACAACCAACACGCTTGCGGTCGCGAACGCCGGCCCGGATCAGGACGTAGACGTGGGTACCACTGTCTTTCTGAACGGATCCGCCAGTATAAATCCCGCGGGGGGCATACTGACTTACTCCTGGACCCAGGTCAGCGGACCATCGGTAACGCTTATATTGCCCGCGACGGCGACACCACGGTTCACCGCACCGGATGATGTTTCAACTTTTGAATTTGATCTTGTTGTCAGCAATATTGATGGCTCAAGTGTGTCTGACCGCGTACGGATCACCGCGCTCGAAGACAAGGACTACAAATATTTCGTGAGCAATTTGGGCAACGACAGCAATGCCGGGACACGTGCCGCGCCGCTTGCTACGATCCAGCGAGCGATTGACAGGGCCAATGCCGACGGCGATGACGCCGACGTGTACGTGGCCGTGGGCACATACGGGCTGGCCGGTATTACGCTGCAATCCGGCGTGAGTATCTACGGTGGTTTCAACCAGACGACGTGGCTGCGAGACCTGGGTAGCCGCGGGACCATAATTTCCGGGGGAAGAACCGTCTCGCGCGGCGTTGCCGCGGTTTATGGCAACCAGAGAAATACGTTGGTACTCGACCGGCTCAGAATCGAGAGCAAAGATGCTCTGACCAATACTTACAGCTCATTTGGTGTGATGTTGGCCAACTGCGCAAAAATCGATGTCTCCAACTGCGTCGTCATTGCCGGTGATGGCGCCGACGGATCAGCGGGAAACAATGGAAGCGCAGCCGGGACTGCCGCCGACGGCGGAAACGGCGCGGGCGGCGGAAATTGTGACGTCTCCTGCGGGTGCAGCGGCGGACTCTGCAGCAACGGCGGCAACGGTGGTTCGGGAACGGGTCGCAGCGGAGGCAGCGGTGGCGACTCGGGTAGCGACTTCGGCTGTGGGGGAAACTGGGGAGAGGGCGCAGGCGCCGGAGTGGGTGGTGCCGGTGGCGGTACCAGGGGCGGCGGATTTGACGGCACCAACGGTAGCGCCGGAAACAATGGTCCGGACGGCACCGGTGGGTTGGCGTTTGGCGCCATCAGCCCGAGTTCTCCCTATACGTACCTGCACTACGATGGCAACAACGGATTGGACGGGGACAACGGCGCCGGTGGCGGTGCCGGCGGCGGCGGCGGTGGAAACACTTTCACCTGTGGCGGTGCAGGTGGCGGTGGAGGCGCGGGCGGACGTTATGGCCGGCTCGGGATCGGTGGCGACGGCGGCGGGGGTTCGTTCGGGATCTGGGTCGTGGGCGGTTCCAGCGACATCACGGTGACCTCCACCAGTATCACAACGTCACCGGGTGGTACGGGCGGCACCGGTGGTAACGGGAGTTCGGGCGGTACGGGCGGTGACGGCGGGACCGGAGGAAACGGAACGAGCGGCGGCGGCAAGGGTGGAGACGGTGGTAATGGCGGCCGAGGCGGTCGCGGTGGCCACGGCGGCGGTGGCGGTGGCGGGCCGTCAATTGGTGTCGTCGCGGACGCGGCCAGCGTGTATCAATGCATATCGTGTTCGTTTACGATTGGCGGTTCCGGGAGCGGCGGGACGAGCAGCGGAAACGCAGGGACCAACGGACAGAGAGCGGAACAGAAAAGACTCTAACCCTTTCCCCACCCGGGCAGCAAAACCCGATTTCCCCTCAGCA
>CAYUDF010000147.1:0-6834 GCA_964443465.1 uncultured bacterium | reverse complement strand
CAGGGGCAAGCCATTTCCCCGTGTTGTGGTGCTGCTGATCGCCCTCGCGGGGGTGGTGTTTCTGGCAATATCGACCGGTCAGACGGTGTCTTCCGGCAGTGACTTTGCCGCCGTTGGCCAGGAAGTGGTCAATACCGTTCTGGTACATTTCTACGACTCCACCCGGGCGGAGGTCTGGGCGACCCGGCACGCCGGTTACGCCGACGGAGTGGAGTCTCACGCACAGTTCGTGGCGCTCACCCGGACGGCGCTGGCCGACCTGGCCACGTCACACACTACCTACTATACGGACGTCGATCCCGAGTACTATGGACTGCGGGCAATTTTCCGGCGTATCCACGACATCAAAGACGTTGGTGTGGAGAGTATCGGCGCCGATATCGATACCGACGGTTTCGTGACCGTTGTATTTGCCGGTTCTCCGGCAGGTCACGCGGGGCTCCGGCGCGGCGACCGGGTGCTGAAGGCCGACGGTGAAGAATTCGGGCGAGTGGCGTCCTTTCGCGGGCGTTCTGGGCAGTGGGTAGAGCTCGATGTCGAGCGCCAGACCGGCGAAACGCCGATTACACTCCGCGTCAAACCGCAGACTGTCGACCCAGAAGAAGAATGGCTGGAAGCCCAGCGCGCCGGCGCTCGGTTTATCGAACGCGGCGGTAAACGTATCGCGTACGTGCCGTTTTATTCGTGCGCGGGTGGGCAGTACAAGGACCTGCTCAAGGACCAGATCGCCGAAAACATCCACGTCGCCGACGCGTTGATCATCGATTTTCGCGGCGGGTGGGGCGGATGCGCGCCCGGTTTTGTGGATGTGTTCACCGATACACCCGCGGAGTTGCGGATGATCACCCGCGAGGGTGACGTCATCCGGTGGGACCCGTACTGGCGGGGACCCGTGTACCTGTTGATCGACGGCGGCACGCGAAGCGGCAAGGAAGTCGTCGCGTTCACAATCAAAAAGCACGGCCTGGGAATTCTGGTCGGTGAGCCAACGGCGGGCGCCGTCGTGGGCGGCCGCAGTTTTATCCTGCAGGACGGGTCGCTGCTCTATCTCGCCGTCGCCGACGTGACCGTGGACGGAGAGCGGCTGGAGGGCGTGGGTGTCGAGCCCGATGTGTATGTGGAGAGCGGCCTGCGTTACGCCGCCGGCGCCGATCCCCAGCTCGAAGCGGCCGTGATCCTGGCGATCCAGTAACACCAACCCGTAACAAACAAACCGGCCGGACACCGCTGTGGGCGACCGGCCGGTCTTCGATTCGTGATTTGCCGGGTTCGGGTCGAGCGGCAAAGCACAAACCGTTTTACTCGAAGGCGATTGTCAGCTCACCGGGTCGTTGATAACCACCTTGTCGGCGCCCGATTTTTTTACCGATGCCAGCGTGGTGATAAAATCGTCGTAAGACGTTTTGCCCTCCATGTAGATCGACACGACCATGTTCGGATTTTCCTGGAACTTCTTGGTCAGGATCTTGGTCAGCTTCTCCGGAGTAGCCTTGTACTTGTCATCGATGAGAATCGTGCCGTTGGCTGCAATCTTGACGAACAAGATGTTTTCCTTGCCCATCTGCTCCATCTTCTTGTGCATGTCGGCGGTGGGAAGAAGCATCTTCAGCCCCTTGCCGTTGCCGTCGCTGTACGCGACCTTGTACAGGTCCGCCTGACGAAGCCCCTCGTGGACCTTGTACAGCGATGCCATCGACACGTCCTTGCTGCACTCAATATTGACCAAAACGTGCGTGTCGTATTTCTTCGAGATGTCGGCCATCAGGTACGGGAACTTTTCCGGGTGGATTTTCTTGCCGTCGACGAGCACCTTGTCTCCCTTGAGAGAAACCGTTACGTGTTCCATCTCGCCCGACATTTTGACCTGTTCTTCCTTTTGCTTTTTTTCTTTCTCGCCGGCAACCGCCTGGTTGGCCGAGTCGCCCGTGCCCGTATAGAACGAGAACGGAAGTATTGCGACTACCAGTAGCGCGAGAATCACACCCAATTGCTTTTTTGATACGAAGTGCATGTTGCTCTCCTTGATCTGGTAGGCAACGCGCTTCAACAGTTCGTTCTTCCGTTTCATCAGAGCGGAAGCCGACTCGCACGAGACCGGTGTACGGAGCGCCTTCTCGGCCATTTCGACGAGGAACTTCGAGTATCCGATACGCGAGCCCCTGTCGCGGCTGACCGAGACGTCGTCGCACGCCATCTCGCGGTATTCACGCAGTCGCCGGTTTAAAATCAACACCATTGGGTGGAAAAAATACAAGGCCTGGACCACAATCTCCAGCGTCTGAAACAATCCGTCGCGCCGTTGCACGTGGGCCAGTTCGTGCCGCAACACCGCGTCGCGGCATTGCGGTGGCCAGCTGTCCCAGACCGACGGCACAAAGATGCGGCGGGGAAAAACCCCGATCGTCAACGGCATACTGATACGATCCGTTTTGTACACCCGGATACTCCCGGGCGCGGCGCCGGAGAAAACCGCGTCCCCCTCGAGAGGTACGGCGTGGTTAACCACCGAAGCCAGCCGGATCGTCGAGATCAGCGCGCTCACCAGAATCACCGCCGATACCACCGCCCATGTCAGGAACAAAATCCCGACCACATCCAGCGAAGACGCCGATCCGCCGCCGGCCGCCGACATTCCCACGGGTGCTTTCGTAAACGAAAACAACAGTGTCGACGCCGGCAGCGATATCGACTCAGCCGTCGCACCGGAGAACCACTGCGCCGACATAAATGGCGGCAACAACAGTTTGACCAGCCCGACGCAGGCAATCGCGTACTTCACACCGGCTGAAGCATTCCGGAACCGGTGGAGGAGCAAGAATACCAGTCCCAGAAACACCGTGTTCTGCACGATTGCAGGAACAAACCAGGTCGCCCACATGCGCCCGTAATCATTCAAGACTTCGATCATGACTCATCACCTCTCAGCTCCCGTTCTTTTTCGTCGATCAGCGCCTTGATTCGTTCGATCTCCTCCAGGCTCAGATCTTCCAGTGACAGCAGGGAGTTGGCCAGCGCGGGGATCGATCCCCCGAACATCCGGGAGACCATCGTAGACATCTCCGCCTTGACCACTTCCTCCTCTGAACGGGACGATGAATAAAAATTGACGAGCCCCGTTTTGCGGCGCTCGAGCAGCTTTTTTTTCTCCAGTGTATTCATCACGGTTTGCACAGTGGTGTACGCCTTTTCGCCGTTCGGGAACGCGTGTTCCAGAACATTCCTTACCGAGACGGGACCCTCCAGGGCCCACACAACTTTCATGATCTCCCACTCCGCGGGAGTCAACCGAGGTCGTTTTGACATGTACTTTCTCCTAGTAGAATCTGCGCAGCTACTATACTTATAGTAAAGCTACTAGGTGTTTAATAGTAGGTCAAGAGTAAAAAATAATAAATTTTTAACCGATAGTTGTTACGCGGGTTACGGATCTGATGATCAACAAATTCCCCGAACCGCCGGCAATGTGGTAAGATGAAAATCCAGTTTATACCCCTTCCAGCCCCCTGAAAAAACGTGACGAGGAGTAATCCAGTATGAAGTCAAAAGTTGTACTGAAAGACCAGATGCATTTCATGGGCGAACTCGGTGGATTCGAGATCCCGATCGACGCCAAACAGGCCGTCGGAGGCCAGAACAAGGGCCCCAGCCCCAAAGGACTGATGCTGACGTCTCTCGCCGGGTGCACCGCGATGGACGTGATCAGCATCCTGCGCAAGATGCGGATTGAACCCGAAGCGTTTTCCGTCGAAACCGAGGGCGAACTGACGGAAGAACACCCGATGGTGTTCAAAAAAGTACTCATTACCTACCGCCTCAAGGGCGAGGGAATTGACCGCTCCAAGGTCGAGAAGGCCGTTAACCTGAGCCAGGACCGCTATTGCGGGGTGAGCGCGATGATGAAGCAGGCCATGCCCATCGAATACGAGATTATTATCGAATGACCGCTGAATCCAGGCAGTTACAGGACGCGGCCGTTATCGTGCCCGTGTACCGGAATGGCGACGGCCGTGTGAGTGTGTTGCTCGTACGCCGGACCGATTATGGCATACACGGTGGGCAGCTGGCGTTTCCCGGTGGCAAATATGAGGACGGGGACGCCGACATGAAAGCCACGGCGCTTCGTGAGACACGCGAAGAAGTGGGTATCGAAGAGGACTCCGTCGAGGTGCTCGCAGAATTGCCCGTCGTGGAAACCGTCACAACCGGATTTCGCATCTTTCCGTTTCTCGGCCGGATCGAGCCCAGGCAGACCTGGCAGTTTGACGAACGCGAAGTGGCCGAAGTGATCCCCGTGACCGTCGATTACCTCGCAAAACCCGAGGTGTACGGCGAAAGCGTCGAGAAATTCCCCCAGCTGCCGCTGCCCATCCGGATCAAGTACTACCGCGTGGGCGAGCACAAGCTGTGGGGCGCGACGTACCGAATCATCACCCCCCTGATTCACCGGTTGCTGGCCGGAGACTGGGATCTGTAAGGATTTGTTGACAAGGGGGTTTCGCCCGTACGCGATTAATTTCGGATGTTTTTATGCACAGTTTGACCCGGCCATACAACTGTATTATAATATAAGCAGTTCCTCCCACTCACCCCACAGATAAGACGCGCGGGGGAAGGGAGTACCAGGGAGCTTGAGTCACACAGCCTTGCCATCAGGCGTTTACGCGCCGGTATTACAACTACACTCGATCGTCCGCGAGTCAGCGGATAACTTTACCCCCGACAAATCCCCAAGACTGCTCGATCGCAGGACATCCGTGCGCGCGGAATGGAACAATATACCACGGGCGGCGACTCGGCCCGCCCGGGAGGAGTGTTTTCCATGAAAGCCACAAGATGTTTGCTTGTCTGGTTGGTTATCGCAGCGTTGTCTTTGTCGTGCTCGGACGAACAGAGCCCGCAAACACCGCTGAGCTCCGGAGATCCATCAAACGAAGGCCAGCCCGAAGTAACTCGCGGTACCGAACATTGGAACTGGCACCAGATTCCGTTCTCTGAAGAACTTTATGCCATCGCAGGATCTGAACAGGGGTATAACATCGGCGGAAGTTCCGGCGTAACGAAGTTTTCGAGCGATGGACGAACCTGGTTTACCGGTTCATGGAACGGTTCCGTGGACTATCTGTCGGTGACTTCCCTAGGTGACGTCTACGTTGCAGTGGGAACCGGGCCATACTGCAGCATTAGAAGTAACACCACTGGGGGAAATGCCATGACGGGCCAACTGGAAACATTACGCGCTGTGACCTGGTCCGGGTTCGAAGCGGTGGCGGTGGGTAATGCGGGAGAGCTGGTTACGACACCGGACGGCCGAAATTGGCAACGCCATACGCCGATCACAGAAGCCGATTTGTACGCAATAACATGGGCGGGAGATCGTTTTGTTTGTGGCGGTGAAAACGGCGTTATCTATAGATCGATTAACGGTGTCGACTGGTCGGCGCAAGAATCTCCCATTAAATCCACGATTACGGGTCTGGCGCAAACGGTCTCGGGTCTTTATGCCGTTACCGAAGCAGGTGGCGTATGGCGGAAGTTTGCCAAAAGTTGGAAACGGAAATATTCTGATGAGAGAAGTGCGCTACGCGGGATTACCGGTTTTGGGGAAATGGTTATCGCAGTAGGTGACGACGCTTGTTTGGTTGAAAAGAACCGATCCGGCGATTGGAAACGGTGGAGTTTAGATATTGATTCTGATTTCCGTGCGGTAACAGCATATGATCGTATAGCTGTTGTTGGCAGCAATCGCTTGTTGATGGTCAGCAGTGACGGATTGTCATGGGAAGAGCGACCGGCGTTTCCGCCTCACGACCTTTACGGCATGTCGTCGAACGGTAATACCCTTGTGGCTGTGGGCGAGCACGGAATCATCCGCAGCACAGATGGCAGTGATTGGCAACAAACACGATATGTCAAATACGAAGGAATCTATACCGTTCTGTGGGCCGGTGATCACTACCTGGCATGTGGTAAAGACGGGTTGGTGCTTACTTCTCCAGATGGTACCGATTGGCAACAACGTAATTCCCCACGAAATGACGATTTATGGTCAACGCATTGGACCGGATCCAAGATTTTAATCGGAGGCGATGGCGGCAAACTACTTGTTACTACCGACTATGTGGACTGGGAAGAAATATCTTTCCCTTCGTCCGGCGCGATCTTCGGGTTTGCTCAGTCTCCTGCCAAATTAGTTGCCGTGACAACTGATGGAAAGGCGTGTGTCTCGACGGATGGTCGCAGCTGGACTGCGACTCATAGCGGAGCTCGCTTCGATGGTGTGGTCTGGACGGGATCCAGTTTCGTCGGCCTCAGAAACAGTTCCGTCAGCCGTTCGCCCGACGGCACGAATTGGAGATCATTCAAGATCGCCGGCGTGCAGGGATTGCGAGGAATAGGATTCTGGAATAACCGCGTCTATGTGACCAGCTATAGAGGCAAAATACTATGGAGCGAAAATCTGGTCAATTGGTACAGCGAAGAGTCTGGTTTCGAGTGGACGGAGTATAATTTAAATACTTCATTAAGCCTTAACGCTTTTGAGGTTTGCGGTGACGAAGCGTTCATCGTCGGGGATGGTGGTGTCATCCTTCAGTGGCGATGATACGTGAGGGTGAGAGGAGCAAAGGGACCTTGATTCACACAGCTTTGCAATCAGGCGTTTATGCGCCCGTATTACAACGACACTCGATCGTCCGCGAGTCAGCGGATAACTCTAACCCCGACAACAAACCGCTGCGTCTGCTCGACCGCGTACGCCGGGCCATCCGGTATCGTCATTACAGCCCCCGTACCGAGCAGTGTTACGTCAGCTGGATCCGGCGCTACGTGCTGTTT
>CAYUDF010000146.1:0-6861 GCA_964443465.1 uncultured bacterium | reverse complement strand
CTGGAGGCTGCCGACCCGGTCCACCGGACGGTCCTGATGGAGTAAAACACGCCCGAAAACCCGTGTTTAGGTTAAAAAATCCGTGATTATGTGAAAAGAATCACTTGTTAATTGTCAAACTTCATAGTAATCTTCTTAAAATATCTACTTCCACACAGCAAGAATGGTGGACACATGGCAAGTATATCGGATGGATTTCGATATTCTTGCCACGCTAATATCCGCACCGAATCGGCTGAGGAGCGATGGAATGACAGATCGCGAAAGCTGGGACTGGCAGGCCCAGAAGAGGGTTGTTGCCAAACTCACCGACGTCCACGGACCATTTCACAGGGTCGACGAGCTGGCCGCCAGCCCCGACGGCGAAACCCTGGCCACACTTGGAAAAACGCCCGATGACGACTTTGCCGTCAGCCAGAACGGCGATTTATGGCCGGACAAATACGAGCTCGCCTGGTATCTGCGCTACGCCCCTTCCGGCACGCTGATCGCACTGGTCAGAATCGATGATGAGTGGACGATTGCGCAAAACGGCGCGTCCTGGGAAAACCGTTTTGAATACGCGTGGAACCCGATCTTCGGCACCGGCGGTGAGACCGTGGCGACCGCGTATAAACGCGACTTTCTCTACGGTGTCGCCATCAACGACAAACCGTGGGAAGAGGGCAAGCAGGCGATGCGCGACTTCTGCCTCAGTCCCGACGGGGCTCATTCGGCTGTCACCATACAGCTCAAAGCGTTAAAAGAAGCCGACGTACCCGGATTCTTCGCGGGTAACTGGTCGCTTGCTGTTGACGGCAAAGTGTGGAACAACAAATTCGTCAACGTGTGGAATCCCGTGTTCAGCGACGACGGCAATTCCGTCGCGGCAGAAGTCCGGACAAGCAACAGCGAATACTCGATTGCGATAAACGGCGAAACCTGGCCGGAGAGATTCGGCGGCGTTTGGACGCCCGCATTTCTGCCCGATGGATCGGTGATCGCACCGGTGCGCCACGGCGGCAAGTGGCGGCTGTTCAAAGACGGCAAACCGCTGTGGGACGGACTGTACAACCAGATGTGGCACGAGTCTCTCTCGCCCGACGGAGGAAAAATCGCCGCGGTAGTCTCGGCCGAATTCGGCAAGTGGACCATCGCCGTGGACGACAAACCGTGGAACCGGCACTTCGCCGAAATGGTGCTGGCGCCGCTGTTTTCTCCGGACGGCAAACGCGTGGCGGCGCTGGTCAAAGAAAACGACATGTGGGCGGTCGCGGTGGACGGTGTGGTATCGGGCGATTTTTACGACATGGTGTGGGACCCGGTATTCAGCCCGTGTGGAAAACACGTGCTGGCCAAGGCGAGAACAACCGGCGGCCACTTCCTGCTCGCCAACGGCAAACAGGCAAGCAAACCGTGTGAACGGTTGTGGGACCCGATCTTCAGCCCGGATGGCGCGTCCGTACTGCTGAGATTCATCGAAGACGGTAACTACTGCCGGCAGGTCGTGCCGGTAAACGAATTGACTTGATTCCGGTTCGGCGCCGTCAACACGGCGCAGGAGGACAGATCAGATGTACGATTTCTCGCGTGGCCCGCTGGTGTGGATAGCATTTTTTATACTGTTCGCGGGAAGTATCTACCGAATCGTCTCAACGATCAGACTGGCCAAAAAAGACAAGGTCATACTGCCCTATATCCGGATGAAGTACGCGCTGCGATCGCTGGCCCACTGGACGGTGCCGTTTGCCTCCAGGAACATGCGGATGCGCCCCGGTTTTGTTGTCCTGTCGTTCCTGTTTCATATCTGTCTGCTCCTGACACCGATATTAACCGTCGCGCACGTGTTGCTGTGGCGGGATTCGTGGGGTATCAGCTGGTGGACACTGCCGGACTCGCTGAGCAAGGTGATGAGCCTGATCGTGATTCTCGGCGGACTCGCTTTTGTGCTGAGGCGGCTGGCCAATCCGACGGTGCGTTTTGTTTCGTCGGCCGGCGACTTTATTCTCGTTATCCTGGTCCTGGCGCCGTTTGTAACGGGCCTGATGGCCTACTACCAGTTATTCAACTACAACATCACTATCATTATACACATGTGGTCCGGCGCCATCTGGATGGCCATGATTCCGTTCACGCGTATCGCCCACATGCTGTACTTCCCGCTCACGCGGGCGTACATGGGTAGTGAATTCGGGTTTGTTCGCAACGCCAGGGATTGGTAGACCGCCCACAACGCGGTTCTGGAGGTATTTTCTGCAATGAACGAAACTCCCGCAAATCACGTAAATGATCCGGGACTGGACGAAGGACTGAAGCACCTCACGCGCGAAAAGATCAAAGCCGTTGTGAAACATGTGCTGACCAAGGAAAGCGCCGCCCGGCTGAAGGTGTACATCGACAGCTGCGTGCACTGCGGCCTGTGCGCCGAAGCATGCCACACCTATATCTCCCGTGACAACGACCCGCAGTTTTCACCGGTGGCCAAGGTCAAGAACACACTGTGGAAACTGGTCGACACAAAAGGCGACGTTTCCCCCGAAGAGATCCGGGATATGGCGCGCATCGTTTATACGGAATGCGGCGTGTGCCGGCGGTGCAGCATGTACTGTCCGTTTGGAATCGACATCGCCTACCTGCTGCTCACCGTAAGGCGCATCTGCCACCTGCTCGGCATGGTGCCGCTGTACCTGCAGGACACGACCAACAGCCACTCGGCGACGATGAACCAGATGTGGGTCAACCAGGACGAATGGATCGATACGCTGCAGTGGCAGGAAGAAGAAGCGCAGGGAGAGATCCCCACCAGCCGGATACCGCTCGATAAAGAAGGCGCCGACGTCATGTACTCGGTGATCGCGCCCGAACCCAAGATCCTCGCCCAGTTACTCGGCAACATATCGCAGATCATGGCGGTGGCCGGTGTCGACTGGACAATGCCGGCGACGGACGGCTGGGACAACAGCAACATGGCGATGTACTCGGGCGACTTCGAAATCATGGGACGTGTCGAACGGCTGCACTGGGAGACCGCGTCGCGGCTGCGGGTCAAAAAAATCGTCATGGGCGAGTGCGGTCACGCATTCAGGGGGGCCGTGTACGACGGACCCCGGTGGCTGGGCTGGCAGTTCCCGCCCATCCCGATGATCCATGCGATCGAGTTTTATTACGACCTGCTCAAGAGCGGCCGGATCAAGATCCGCGAAAAATACAAGGAACATGTCACGCTGCAGGATCCGTGCAACACCGTGCGCGGCCGCGGCCTCGGCGACAAGTTGCGCTACGTGATCAACGAACTGTGCGAAAACTTCACCGACATGAACCCCAATTACGAGCACAACTACTGCTGCGCGGCCGGTGGCGGCGCGATCAACTGCGGGCCGCCGTGGAAACCGTCGCGGATGCTGTCCAACCGCGTCAAGGCGGAGCAGATCACGGCAACGGGCGCGGACATCGTGATCACACCGTGTCACAACTGCCACAGCGGCATCGAAGATATCATTGGTTACTACAAACTGGGGAAACACGTGAAGTTCATCAGTGACATCCTGATTGAAACCATGGAAATCCCTGAACACTTAAAAGCGTCCAGTGACTCATGAAGCCGAACAAACAAACTTTCGGGAATCAGCGATTGTGGATAGCGGCGGTTCTGCTGCTGGCGGTCCTGCCGGCCTGTGTACTGTTTGTGGCCGGTTGCGGCGAGAGCGACGCGGCCGAACAGACGGCCCGGGCCGACCTGGTTGCCATTGACGTCATGACAGAATACGGGTCCATGGAACGCCCGATGGTGCAGTTCCCGCACGACCTGCACACGGCAGCACTCAGGGACGTCGACACCGACTGCACGACCTGCCACATCGCCGACAAAAACGGCTCACTGTCGATGCTCTACAAAAGAACGGAAAACACTGACAAGGATACAGTCACCGACATCTACCACGACAACTGTATCGAGTGCCACCAGACCCGGGCGGACGACGGCCTGAAAACCGGTCCCGTGACCTGCGGCGAATGCCACCTGCAGAAACCGGCATACACGTCTTCACGACTGGCTTTCGGATTCGACAAATCGCTCCACTTCCGTCATGCCCGTGCGAACGAAGACAAGTGTGAGAACTGTCACCACACGTACGCCGAGGACCAAAAAGCCCTCGTGTACGTCAAAGGCACGGAGAGTTCGTGCCGCGACTGCCACCGCCAGCAGACCGAAGAAAACCGGTCGTCCTTCAGACTGGCCGCGCATGCCGACTGCGTGGGTTGCCACAGGCAGAACCTCCTTGATCGCCCGACCGAACCCACCGGCCCGACCGCCTGCGGCGGTTGCCACGACGGAGAGCGGCAGAAAGCGATCGCGGTCCTCGAGGAAGTCCCCCGACTGCAGCGCAACCAGCCGGATTTTGTCCTGCTCAGCGTGGCCGAAGCGGACCTCGAATCCAGCAAACTGAATACGGTGCCGTTTTCTCACGTCGGGCACGAGGGATTTAACAATAACTGCCGGGTCTGCCACCACGAAACGCTCCAGAAGTGCAGCGACTGTCACACGCTGGCGGGAGACGAGAAGGGACAAGGCATCACCATCCAGCAGGCGATGCACGAAATCGACTCGGATCACAGCTGCGTCGGCTGTCACCAGGTTCATAAAACCGACAAACAGTGCGCCGGATGCCACGGGCTGATGGAACAGGGCCGACTGTCCGAACACTCCTGCAACATCTGCCACGCGGGACCGTCGCCCGAGGATCTGGAAGTCATGAAATCTCGCTACACGTCGCTGGACGATTTCAGACCGGACGCCTCCGAGGTCCGTCTCAGTTTCGCGGCGAGTGATATACCGGACAGCGTGGCGATCGGCGTGATGGCCGACGAATATCCGCCCGTTATGATGCCCCACGGCAAGATCGTCGCCGCTCTGAGAAAACATATCGACGACAACAAGATCGCCACATACTTTCACGGCCACGAGGACGTCGTTTGCGCGGGATGCCACCACAACGGATCGGTCGGCAGAAAACCGGCGCTGTGCGAGAACTGCCACGGCGAACCATTCAACACGGCCAACCTGTTCAGGCCGGGACTCAAGGGCGCCTATCACAGGCAGTGTCTCGGTTGTCACCTCGACATGGAGCTGCAAAAAGCCTCCGATTGCGAGGTCTGCCACAAGAAAGTCGAAACAGCGGAATCTCATACCGCCCGGTGAGGAAACAACTTATGAGTACGTCACGCAGGAAGTTTCTTACATTGTTGACAGCGGCCACAGCCGCCGCCGCTTTGCCCAAAAAGGCAAAAGCGCACGACCATTTCACAGGCAATCCGGACAGCTACGGCGTGTTGCACGACACCACGCTGTGTATTGGTTGCCGAAAATGTGAGGCCGCGTGCAACGAAGTCAACGAACTTCCCCAACCGAAAGAACCGTTCACCGAAACCGCCGTCCTCGATAACAAACGGCGGCCCGACGAAAAAAGTTATACCGTGGTCAACCGGTACGAGAACCGGATGCAGGGTGGTTCGCCGGTGTTCCGCAAGCAGCAGTGCAACCACTGCAAGGAACCGGCGTGCGCGTCGGCCTGCTTTGTGAGCGCGTTCACCAAAACACCGGAAGGCGCCGTTATTTACGACGCGTCCATATGTGTGGGTTGCCGCTACTGCCTGGTCGCCTGTCCGTTTGACGTGCCTGCGTTTGAATACGACGAACCGCTCAAACCCCGGGTGATGAAGTGCACGATGTGCCACCCGCGCCTGCTCGAAGGCAAACTGCCCGGATGCGTCGAAGCCTGCCCGCAGGAAGCGCTGACGTTCGGCAAACGCGACGACCTGATCACCGTCGCGCGCGAGCGCATCCGCAAATACCCGGATCGTTACATCGACCATATATACGGCGAACACGAAATGGGCGGCACCAACTGGATGTACATCACCGCCGCGCCGTTTGAAGATGTCGGGATGCGCACCGACCTCGGCATCAAACCAGCTCCGGAGATGACCGCGGGCGCCCTCAGCCTGGTTCCAGTGATCGTCGGCGTGTGGCCGGCGCTTCTGGGCGGCATATACCTCATGACCCATCGCAAGGAAAAGATCGCCGCAAAAGAAAAGAAAGAAGCCGTCGAAAACGCAATCGAGACCACACAGGCGGCGGCGGACGAAGCACTGCAGAAAGCCAAAGATAAAGCAAAACTCGACAAGGAGAAGGCCGTGGAGCTCGCCGTCAAAAAGGCGCTGAAAGAGGCCTCCAGCCAGGAAGGCAAGGAGGAATCATAATGCCGGGGCCCGAAAACAGTGTGAAGGGGTCGCCCTTCGGCCGATTTAACATCATTGCGGGGACCATCATACTGATCGGTCTGTGGCTGACGTGGCGCCGGTTTTCCGGCGGCCTGGGCGCTGTGAGCAACCTCGACAACAGCAACCCGTGGGGTATCTGGATCGGCTTTGACCTGCTGTGCGGCGTCGCGCTGGCGGCGGGTGGTTATACGACGGCGGCCGCCGTCGAGATCTTCGGGATGAAGAAGTACCACGCCGCGCTGCGCCCGGCGGTTCTCACCGGGTTCCTGGGCTACTCCATGGTCGTGTTTGCGCTGCTCTACGACGTCGGCCGGCCGTGGCGCCTGCCCTATCCGTTTTTCATCAGCCAGGGTGTCACGTCGGTGATGTTCGAGGTGGGCGCCTGCGTATTGATGTACCTGGTTGTTCTGTTTCTGGAGATATCCCCCGTTGCGCTCGAGTGGCTCGGAGCAAAGAAACTGAGAAAAGTGGTCCTCCGGCTCACGCTGCTGCTGACCATCATGGGTGTGGTCCTGTCCACACTGCACCAGTCGTCGCTGGGGGCGCTGTTTCTGATCGCCCCGTCGAAGCTGCCCCCTCTGTGGTACTCGCCGTACCTGCCGA
>CAYUDF010000145.1:0-6875 GCA_964443465.1 uncultured bacterium | reverse complement strand
AATAATATTAGTCGTTGGTCACTCCCATTCGATGGTGCTGGGTGGTTTGGAGCTTATATCATAGACAACGCGGTTGATACCGGGCACTGAGTTGATGATGCGACTGGAGATATCCTTCAGAAAGTCGAAGGGCAATTCTACCCAGTCGGCCGTCATTCCGTCCGTACTGGCAACGGCGCGCAACACCACCGGATACCCGTATGTTCGTGCGTCTCCCATCACGCCGACGCTCTTGACCGGAAGAATAACCGTCAGCGCCTGCCACACGTCATCGTACAGATTCCATTGAAACAAACCATCGATGAAAATCTTGTCGGCCTGCCGGACAAGTTCCAGCTTTTCCTCGGTCACTTCCCCCAGTACGCGGACGGCGAGACCCGGCCCGGGAAAAGGATGGCGTCCGATCTGTTCCTGGGGCAAACCGAGGGCGAGACCAATCTCGCGGACTTCATCCTTGAACAACAACTGGAGCGGTTCGACCAGCTTGAAGTCCATGTTTTCCGGGAGTCCACCGACATTGTGGTGGGTTTTAATAGTTGCAGACGGACCGCCAAACGTTGAAATGCTCTCGATTCTGTCTGGATAAAGCGTGCCTTGCGCCAGAAATTCAAACGGGCCATTTTCCCTGCCGACTTCTTCAAATATTTCAATAAACAGATTACCAATCCGTTTTCGTTTCTTCTCCGGGTCGACCACGCCCTTCAGTCGCTCGAGAAACCTGGAGCGGGCGTCCACTATAACCAGGGGGGCAGTCAGGTGAGATCCAAGAAGATCCCGGACGCCTTCCGCCTCGCCGGCACGCAACAGTCCATTGTCGACGAATACGCAAAAAAGCTTATCACCGATCGCGCGGTCGAGAAGACAGGCGGCAACCGAACTGTCGACGCCTCCGCTGACGGCGCATATTACCCGGCTTTCACCGATCTGATCGCGTAGTTCCGACACCATCTGGTCGACAATATTTTTTGCGGACCAGTTTTGCTGGCAGCCACAGATCTCGAACAGGTAATTTTCAAGAATACGGGCGCCGTGGGTTGTGTGGTGGACCTCCGGGTGAAACTGAACACAGATCGCGTTCTTCCCGGGTACTGAGAAAGCAGCCAGTTCACTGTTTTCCGATGTTGCCAGCACTTCGATCTTCGAATCGTCACCACTGACCTTGTCACCGTGGCTCATCCACACCTGCTGCTCATCCGGCGTGTCCTTGAACACGGGATGGTCATGACGCGTATTTATCCGGGCGTACCCGTATTCCGCCGCACCGGCGCGTTCAACGTTGAGTCCGATGTCCTTGCCGATCAGGTGCATGCCATAACATATGCCAAGCACGGGCAGTCCCAGCGACCAGATGTCGAATGGAAGCTGGGGGGATCCTTCGTCCAGGACACTGGATGGCCCTCCGGACAGAATGAGGCCCTTCGGTTCGTATTCCATGATTTCTTCTCTCGCGGCATCGCACGACAATATCTGCGAAAATACTTCATGCGACCTGATCCGCCTGGCGATCAGCTGCGTGTACTGCGACCCGAAATCCAGAATAACAATTCCACCCGAGGGCATCTGTATCTCCTGTCCTTTAGACGTGTCGAAAATGGCGGCGACCGGTAAACATCATTGCGACCCCGGCGCCATCGGCGGCATCGATGACTTCCTGGTCCCTGACCGAGCCGCCCGGCTCGATAACAGCGGTCACGCCACTTTTAGCAAGTTCGGTAACGCCGTCCGCAAACGGGAAAAACGCGTCGGAAGCGGCCGCCGATCCGTTCAGCTGCAGCCCGGCGTCGTACGCTTTGCGTGTGGCAATCTGCGCCGAATCCACGCGGCTCATCTGACCGGCTCCGATACCTACCGTTCCTTCATGGTCGGCGATGACAATCGCGTTCGATTTGACGTGCTTGACCACTTTCCACGCCATCTTCATCGCGGTTTTTTCTTTATCGGTCGGCTCGCGCCTGGTAACCAGTTTCAACTCATCCAGTTCGGGGAAGCCAAAATCCTTGTCCTGGTAAAGCGCAACATTTTCAGCCAGAACGGCCAGTATGCCCGGCTTGTCCTCGTCCCAGTACTTGTCCGGTATGGTGATAATCCGGAGGTTTTTCTTTTTCTTGAATGCAGCCATCGCGTCGTCGTCATATCCACGGGCCAGTACGACTTCGAGGAACATCTGGGTGAGTTCTCCGGCCAGCTCGGCGGTTACCGTTCCGTTGACCGCCACGATTCCGCCAAAAGCACTGGTCTTGTCACAGGCCAGCGCCCTGTGGAACGAGGCCAGCACATCGCCGCACCACGCGGCGCCACACGGATTGGTGTGTTTTATAATGGCGACGCATTCGCGCCCCAGTTCCCTGCCGAGATTAAAGGCGCCGAAAATATCCTGGTAGTTGTTGTAAGAAAGATCCTTGCCCTGGTGTTGAACCATGCCGACCAGCGGCGAGTCGTCGATCGTCCTGTAGAGCGCGGCGCGTTGGTGGGGGTTCTCTCCGTAGCGCACGTCCGCCACTTTCTGCAGACCCACGGGAATCCGGTCGGGCAATCCGTCGGGCGGCGATATTTCTTCAAAAAAGCGGTAGATCGCGGCGTCATAGGTGGCCGTCAGGGCAAACGTTTTGGCCGCGTATCGGGCTCTCATTTCCGGAGACGATCCGCCGCTGTTTTTCAGAGCATCGATCACTTCGCCGTACTGTGACGGCTCGGTGACGATTGTGACGTGCTTGTAATTTTTGGCGGCGCCCCGAAGCAGCGTGATGCCTCCGATATCGATGTATTCAACCATTTCCGACGGAGACAGGTCCCCGGACCCGTATTTGTCTTCAAACGGGTAGAGGTTTACGACAACGTAATCGATGGGAAACATGCCGGTGTCCGCCAGCGTTTTCATATGTTCTTCGTTGTCACGGTTCGCCAGTATCCCGCCGTGAATTTTGGGATGCAGCGTCTTTACCCTGCCACCCAGGATTTCCGGACTTCCGGTGTAAGCGGCGATTTCTTCGGACTCGAAACCTTTCTCGGCCAGAAATTTCTGAGTGCCCGATGAGGCTACGATTTTTATGCCGGCTTCTTTAAACGCCGAAGCCAGTTCTTCCAGACCGCTTTTGTCGGTCACGCTGATAAGAGCGGTAGAATTAGTGTTGCTCACAGGTATTTCTCCAGTCCTCTATTGGGAAACAGAATGTTATAAGCTTCCATGTAACGGTCAAAACTTTTTGAAACGACGGCCTGGGTCAGATCGGGCGGTGGCGGGCTGTGATCCCAGCTGATTTCATCCAGGTAATTGCGGATAATCTGCTTGTCAAAACTGTTCTGCCCCCTGCCCGGTTCGTACTCGGCGGCCGGCCAGAAACGGGAAGAATCGGGTGACAGCATTTCGTCGATGATCGCCAGCTTTCCATCGATCATACCGAACTCGAACTTCGTATCGGCCAGAATGATACCTCTGTCGCGCGCGTAATCGAGACCACTGTTGTAGATTTCGATGCTTTTGTCCCGAAGTTTCTCAGACATTTCCCGGGGAACGACGTCACACATCTGCTCAAAGGAGATGTTCTCGTCGTGACCCGTATCGGCCTTGGTCGCCGGAGTAAAGATGGGTTCGGCAAGCTTTTCGGATTCCTGCAATCCATCGGGAAGTTTGATCCCGCATACCATTCCGGACTGCTTGTATTCCTTCCATCCGGACCCTGTTATGTAACCGCGAACCACGCATTCGATATCAAACCGGTCGGCTTTGGCGACGAGCATACTGCGGCCGGCAAGCGCTTCGTGCTGATTAAATGGCGCCGGAAACTCGGAAACGTCGGCTGTTATAAAATGTGAATTAAGCTTGTCCCCGAAATACTCATACCACCCGAGCGTAATCTGCGTGAGGATGATCCCCTTGCCCGGAATGGGCTGCGGTAAAATAGAATCGTAGGCGCTGATTCGATCCGACGTGACGATGAGAAGTTTATCTCCCAGATCGAATACGTCGCGCACCTTACCGGCCAAGTCGGGTTTGAGCCCCAGTTCGCCGGTGCTCGAGAGTGGTTTTGTCACAATTCCTCCGTCCCATTTGCCGCCACCCGCGATAATTAAAAGGTAACGACAAACACGATTGCCATCCGCCGATCGGTTGACAGGTTAAAATACTTTCAGAGCCCTTCGCCGCGCCGTCACCCTGGATAACGGTTTTCGCGGTCTGAGCCCCTCATCGAACTACACTTCGTGGGTGTTGCTACTTGAGAAAGACCCGCCGTCCTTCGATACGGTATCCGTCCACAGCGACGATTCTGATCGCCTCCGACGCGATACGGTGCTCCTCTTCGAGGATCCGGTGTGCGAGGGAGTCGAAGTCGTCATTATTTTCGACCGGGACCGCTGCCTGCAGAATAATCGGGCCTCCGTCGATCGATTTGTCGACGAAATGCACCGAACAGCCGGCAAACTTCACTCCATATTCGAGGGCCTGTTGTTGTGCTTCGAGACCCTTGAAACTGGGGAGCAGAGACGGGTGTATATTCAGGATTTTATTTGGAAATCTGTCCAACAGCGGATCTTTAATAATCCGCATGAATCCCGCGAGAAACACCATTTCGGTCCCGTATTCTTCGAGGGTTTCCACGATTTTCTGCTCGCAGCCGGGCTGCAGGCGCCCCCGTTTTTTCCCGGCATCCACGCAGGCCCACGGGATTCCAAATTTTTCAGCCGTTTCAATGGCACCCGCGTCCGGGTTGTCCGTTACCAGCACAGACAGTTCAACCGGGAAACCGCTGTCCCCGGCGCATCTTTCGGCGACGGCTTTGAAGTTGCTTCCGCGACCGGACGCCAGAACGGCCAATCTTGTTTTTTTCGTGGTCACGATGTCCTCTTCACCTGAATTGAAATACGCCGCTACTATAGCACCGGTCCCCCGTTGAAGAAATCAAAAAAACAAAACACGCGGTTTTTCCTCAACTGCACAGAAAAGCACAAGCGCAAACCAAAGTTCCCAGGGCAATTTTGAGCGCAACAACCTGGGGGCGCCACCGGTGATGCCGCAAAGCCCCAGTGGGAAACCACAACACGGCCTGGCCTCCGTAATACACCCACAAAACCGGCGCGGCCCCCTTCAGGAGCGGCGGCGCTACATCGGCCGCCCGATAGAGCAGGTACTCGAAACTGGAGACCACAAGGCGCAGCAAACTGTACAGAATGTCGCCGGGCACCGGCAGCAGGTTATCTACGGCGAGTGTCAGCCCTGTTAACAGCATTACCACGGCGACAGCGGGTAGAAACAGCAAGGTCGACAGTGGGGTCACCAGACTCACGCCGTCGAAATAGTGGAGTTGAATCGGTAGAAGGAAAATCTGCACACACAGACTTACCGCCAGGGAAGTTGCCACTCCGGCCAGAATGCGGATCAACCTGCTTCTGTATCGTCTGCGGGGCAGGCGGGTGACACACAGAAGAACGGCAAACGTGGCGGCAAACGACAGCTGGAAAGCAACCGAGTACACAAATCCGGGGCGGTATAGCAATACGAGCAACAGGGCCGTACCCAGAACCTCCAGTGGGCTGGATGGCCGTTCGCACCTGTTCGCCAGCACGAGGACGGCGGCCATCAGGTAGGCGCGGTAAAGCGATATCGTTTCTCCAATGAGCAATACGTAGGCGGTGAGAACCACCAGGAGTAAGAGGCGGTGGGTATAACCGAACATCTTTCCAACAGCGATCAGCAGGCCTGCGATGATACCGAGGTGCATGCCGCTTAAGGCGAGGAGATGGTTGATTCCCAGGCTGGTGAAGCATTCGCGAAGCCGTTTGCCAATCCAGCCCCTTTCACCGAGAAATAACGCCGAGGGAATTCCGCAACGAGTTCCCAGATTTCTGGCCAGCCTCACCCGCCCGTCTTCGTGCAGTCGCCACATCAGGCCGCGAAGCCCGGACTGGAAGCCGGACTTGTTGATAAAAAACACGTTGTGGTGTTTGACCCGCAGGTAACCATGGACGTCCCTGGAATACAGGTAGTTCCGGCGATCGGCTCGCCCGGCGGAAAGCGCGCCGGTTACCCGGAGGCTGTCGCCATAACCGACCTGATAGTTCACAGTGGAAACCAGCAAACGGGTGGGAACACCGCCGAGCTTCGTGGCGCAGGTGAACCGAACCCCGCCCCGCAGCTGTTGGGGAAACCCGGTTACCCGGCACCGGAGCGTACAATCAGACCGGGGTTTTCCACCTGCGATAGCTTCCAGGTTTGTTTTTCCGTCCTGAAAGGCTGTACGCGAAATAAATCCGTGTGCGAAACACACAGAAACAAACAACAGGATATGCAACAACCGGCCCGGCCGGCACCGGTTAACTAATAAAAAAATCGCAGCCAGCGCTGCAACCGGAACGAAATAAACCAGTCGTCCCGCCGCGCCGGCGGCGATACCCAGAGAATATATCCACACCATCCCATACCACCCGTCCCATCTTTCCGTTCCCTACCCCTGTCCCAGTTTCATATCGTGTTTATACAATACCACTCTGTTTTTTCCCAGTTGTTTCGCGCGGTACATCGCGGCGTCCGCCTGGTCAAACAACTCTTCCGCCGAGGACGCCGTATCCGGAAACACCGACACACCAACACTGACGGTAATGGGTCTCGGCCGCCCGTGGAGGTCCATGAATCCCGCATTGTCGGCGATTTTCCTGCGCAGACGTTCGGCGGTATGCACCGACTCAAATTCAGATGTGCCGGGAAGGAGGATCACAAACTCTTCGCCGCCATAACGAAACGGAAGGTCGACTTTTCGGAGATTCTTGCGGATCAGGTCAGCCACTCCGCGCAACGCTTCGTCACCCTTTTTGTGTCCCAGTTCGTCGTTAACCCTTTTGAAATTGTCGAGATCGATGACCAGCATCGATACCTCGTTGCC
>CAYUDF010000144.1:5127-6875 GCA_964443465.1 uncultured bacterium | reverse complement strand
CCAGGACCTGGAACAACTGGTCAAGGAAGGCAAGTTTCGTGAAGACCTGTTATACCGGTTAAAGGTCATCCTGATCAACCTGCCGCCCCTGCGGGAACGCAAGGAAGATATGATCGCTATTGCGCAGGCGTTTCTCAAAAAGCGCTGCCAGGAACAGGGAAAACCCCTGAGGACGCTGTCGTCGGAGACGATAAAGCTTTTCCAGAAGTACCCCTGGCCCGGTAACGTCCGCGAGCTCCAGAATATCCTCGAACAGGTCGTGCTACTGTCGGACGATGACATCATCGGGCCGTCATCGCTGCCCGAGGATTTTCTGAAAAACGCCGCCGGCACCAGCCGCCGCCAGTTTCAATCGCTCGAGGCGCTGGCGGAACAGATGGTCGAATCGGGCGGATATTCCGAAGCCAACCCGCTGATGCCCCAGCTGGAAGCGATGCTCGCCGGAAAAATGGCGGAACACATCAAGAGCAAGAGCAAGGCAGCGGGGATGCTCGGCATAACAAAACCAACCCTGTATAACCGGCTTCGCGGTTATGACAAGTTGCAATGACCTCTAACAGATAGCGAGTCCGTACATGGCCCCCAAAAAATCAATCAGTCGCGACCGGCTGGTAGCCCATCTGGACAACCTTCTCGACGTAGCGTCAATCGAAGACCACATGCCCAACGGTTTACAGATCGAAGGGGCATCGACTGTTTCCTCGATCGCCTATGCGGTGGACGCGGCCGTCATCACAGTAAAGGCCGCCGTTCGCGCAAAAGCAGATTTGCTGATGGTCCACCACGGCCTGTTCTGGGAAAAGCAGACCCGAATTACGGGAAACGTCTACAAGCGGGTTGCACCGCTGGTCAAAAACAACATATCGCTGTACGGCGTCCACCTGCCGCTGGACTGCCACCAGGGATACGGAAACAATGTTGAACTGGCGCGACTGTTCGACCTCGAAATCACGGGGCGTTTCGCCGTGTACATGGGCACACAGATCGGCACGCTGGCACGTACGCAAAAAACCTTGCACCGGGACCAGTTGAAAAACATTATTGAAAAACAGCTCGGCGACAAGGCGGAGATGCTGCCCTTCGGCCCGGAAAAGGTCCGGAAAATCGGTATCATATCGGGCAACGCCGCGGGATACGCCGAGGAGGCAAAGAAACTGGGGTGTTCCGTCCTGATAACGGGGGAAACCGATCATGTCGCCTATCACATGGCGCGGGACGCCGGCATCAACCTGATTTACGGCGGTCACTACACAACAGAAACCGTCGGGCTGAAAGCGCTCAAGCGTCATATCGAGGACCAGTTTGGAATCAAAGGAAAATTTATTCCCGCCCCCACAGGGTATTGACCTCGTCTTGATACAAACGAAACAGCCACTATGAAATTACCCGCATATGCCGTCAGGATTATTCTCGCCCTGATATTTTTAGCTGCGGCCGGTGTTCGTTTTTCCAGCACCAGCGAATCGAAATATCAGTATTTCAAAGACGAATCCGCCGCCACTTACAACGACGCGATCTCGGTCTCCACTGGTAGTTTCGGCGAACCCACCCATAAATCGAACTGGCCCGACGGGTACCTGCAGGACCGGGTGAGGCCCTCGGGTGTGCCGGAAATCGCGGGCAAAATAATGCTTATCTCCGGCTGGCTCAGCGATACAGACAGCCGCACCACCATCAGGCGCCTGTGGGTATTTATGTTTTGCTTGTGCGTTTTTGCGGTTTACCGCCTCACCTTCGGACTGTGGCGG
>CAYUDF010000144.1:0-5027 GCA_964443465.1 uncultured bacterium | reverse complement strand
GCCGGGCTGCTGGCTGCTTTCCTGGTGGCTTTTTTTGCGCCGGTGGTCAACAAAACGAACGGCGCCGAGCTAGGTATTGTCGAATTTATTTTGCCCGTTATCATTTTTCACCTGGCAGCGCTCCAGCGGCTGACCGGCGGCAAAACGAAATCGGGCATTGCAGGTGTGGCAACTTCGGCGGCGGTGATACTGTTTTCGTGGGAGCTGGCTTCTTATTACATTGTCGCCTGTGTGCTGACGGCCACATTTCTGTATCCGCTCGATTCGCGGCAGCGGCGACAAATCGCTATTATTCACCTGGCTGTGTTTATACTGGTTGCGCTTTTCTCCCCCTGGGCCCGGGCTGTCCGGCTTGGCTTTTCGTGGCAGGCCGCGGTTCTGGCAGCGTGTTGTCTGCAGACTTTCCTGTTTCAACGATATCCCGGTATCAGGCGGGGTGGATTGTTTGTTGTAGTCGTCGGCGCCGTTTTGACGGCGGCGCTCACACCGCTGCGGTCGGGCGCCGAGGCCGACCTCCCCACACTGGAATATTTTTATCACCGGATCCGGTTTCTGATTTCCCGGCCGGTGGCACCGTCGCTTCTGCCCGACGCCGTGCGGCACTGGTGGACGGCGGACCACGCTCCCCCAAGTGCGCACGCCCTGCTGTCTTTTTTTATTCCCGTTCTGTTTATAGGCGCGGCTTCGGTGCTGACCGCGCGTTCGATAATACAGCGGAGCAAAACGGACACTGGACAGGACTCGTTACCCGGTTCGGGGTTTGTGCCAAAACTGTTGCTGACGGCTGTAGCGGCGCTGGTCGGATGTGTGGCTTACCTGTTTGATCGCAGCGCCGTAGCGCCCGCGCTGGTCGCCACCATTCCTTTTCTGGGGCTGTCCGGTCTGGTAATCGACAACCGATCCCTGCGCAAAGCCGGTCTGCCGGCGGTGGGTGTCGGAATGTTTCTGGTCCTGTTTCAGCTGCTTTGGCCAATGGGCCGGATCGATCCCGGGCTGATGGCCGCCCAGTTGTTCGGTGTCGCCCACCGCGACAAAACGGACCTGATGTGGGTGAGCCTGGAAAATACCGACGTTTCGCTGGTGCGGTTTGTCGCCACGCGCACGCGCACGCCCGATCCGATATTGGGTCGCCCGGGCCCGACAACGCTGCTCCAGGCTTTTTCGGGCAGAACCAGCGTTTTGCTGGCCGCGGGCAAGTCGCGCTCCCTCGCCGGCAAACACGTCGACGTCACGCGCCTGATGTACGGCGATGAAGAAAACCTTTACCAATACTGCCGGGAAAACGAAATCAGATATGTCTTGTATTCCATTGACTACCTGCTGGATACGACCCGCTATTCCCCGGCTTACCTGGCGGGCTATCCCGCGGTACCGGACTCCTGTGTGACCGTTACCATGCATTTTTCTCCGGAACAGCTGGGTCGATTCAATCTGGTCTTTGAAAACGACTTTTACCGTCTGTTCAGGGTTACCGGAAAACCGGAACCGATCTTTGCGACCGACCATCCGCCGGTCTACCAGAAAGAAATTTTCGACCTCAACACCGATACGTATGATTCGTTCCGCGATCGGATCGGCCAGATCATTTATGGTTACAGCGAAGCGATTCAGTTTGCCGCGACCGGACAGTACGACCTGTCCTTGAACCGGTTGATGTGGTGCCTCCAGCAGGCGCCGCACTTCACGCGCGCCAGGGTCGCCGCAGGTTCCGTGTTTTTGCAGATGGATCAACCGCAACAGGCCCACGACGTTTTGAAAACGGTGATCCAATATGCGCCGGATAATCCGGACGCTCTGTACCTCACCGTCGATGCGCTGTCCAGACTGGGAAAGGACGCGGAAGCGCTGGCATTTCTGGAGATCCTCTACACCGTTACACAAGACCAGGAACTGCTCGACCGGGCGCGACTGCTCGAAGCGCTCATCAAGCGCGGCAACCCCGCGGCCGGGGATTCGCCTGTAGAGAGAAGTTTCTCCCCGCCGGACACGTCCAACTGATTGACACACTGGAAAAAAGACAAACGACGGCACTATCGGGCACTACTGGGAACAATCCGCTCATCCGCTGTAAACTTTGGCCCGGCGAAACGACACACAATTTGTTATAATTAGGCATCGGGGAATGATATAGACAACCAAATGCTCCGAAAGGAACACTTGATGATTCGAACAGCAAGCATTGGTGGCTTGGTTATTTCATTTGCGCTTCTCCTGTTGACTTCCGTTTTTGCAGGAGTAGCGGGTCTTTACTATGAAGATTTTTCCACCAAACAAACCTGCGATACGTTAAACACCACAGCTTTGTGGGATACAACTTCCGGCGAACTGGTCCTTCCGCCATTTGAGCTTACACTTGCGGGAAGTATCGGTACGCTAGGTGATTCTCGAGCGGTTTTTATTGAAGGTGAACACGCCTTTGTTGCCGACCGGTATGCCGGTATGCGCATCATCAACATCAGCGACCCGGCCAATCCGGTGCTGGTGAGTGTGTATAACACATCGGGAATCGCTTACGGTCTCGCCGTCGAGGGTAACTACGCTTATGTCACCGACGACGCCGACGGTGTCCACGTGATAGACATCAGCGACATCAACAGTCCTTCGCTGGTAGGCTCGTACAACACCGTGGGATACTCCTACGACGTCGAAATCGCCGGCGACTATGCCTACGTGGCGGATTACGACGATGGCGGCCTACAGGTGCTCGACATCAGCGACCCGACCAACCCGTTTCTTGCCGGTGTTTATGACACGCCGAGCAGCGCGAGGGGTTTGAAACTCGCCGGTAACTATTGTTACGTGGCGGATTTTTTTTCGGGTCTCCTGGTCATCGATATCAGCGACCCGACCAATCCGACACTCGCCGGCAGTTACGATACGCCGGGCGAAGCGGTGATGGTGGACATTGCCGGCGACTACGCTTATGTGGCGGACTGGGACGTCGGCCTGCAGGTGATCGATATCAGCGATCCGACCAACCCGACACTCGCTGGCAGCTATACCACACCGGACCGAGCGCGTGACGTTGCGATCGCCGGTGACCACCTGTACGTGGCCGATGCAAGAACGGGGCTGTTGTGGTTTGATATCAACGACCCGGCCAATCCGACACTGCTCGGCAATTATGATACGGACGAAGTGGCCGTTGCCGTCGCCGTTTCGGGTGAGCACGCTTTTGTCGCCGATTACGACGGCGGCCTCATCGTCATTAACATCGCCGATACCGTTACTCCCACGCTCGTCGGGAGCTACGCGACCGCGACACCCAAAACTGTTTCCGTTGTTGTCTCAGGCGACTACGCATACGCCGCGGACTGGAACGACGGCTTACAGGTGTACGACATCAGCGACCCCACGAATCCTTCCCTGGCCGGCGGCTACGATTCACCGGGAGGTATCAATTACGGTAATGGCGTGACGCTGGCTGGCAACTACGCATTCTTCGCCGCCGGCGCGGTTGGCCTCGAAGTCATCGATATCAGCAATCCAACCAGTCCCGTACACACCAGCAACTATGCCACGCCGGATCCTGCCATTGACGCCGCCATCTTCGGGGACTACGTCTATATCGCCGCGTCCGACTCCGGAGTTCTGGTGGTTGATATAAGTAATCCGGCTACCCCGATACTCGCCGGGAGTTACGTAACGCCGGGCGAGGCGCGCGGAGTGACAATCGCCGGCGACTACACCTTTGTCGCCAGCTACGATTCGGGACTGCAAGTCCTCGATATCAGCAATCCGGTTGCACCCGTGCTCGCCGGAAATTACGATACGTCCGGTCATGCGGTCAGTGTTGTCGTAAAAGGAGATTACGCCTACGTGGCGGATTTCGGGCACGGCCTGAAGGTTATCGATATCAGCGATCCGACGGCTCCCACCCTGGCGGGAAGTTACGCAACCACTGGAAACGCCACCCGCGTGGTAGTGAGCGGCGGTTACGCGCTTGTTTCCGCCGGAACATCGGGCCTCGCAATGATCGATGTCACCGATCCCGTCAATCCTGTGTTATCTGCGAGTTACGTTACAACCGATGCGCGGGGTGTCGCTGTCACTGGAGATTATGCTCTCGTGGCGGATTGGGACGCCGGCATACAGGTGATACAGGTGTTCGAGCGCACTGTCCATGCAGATCAGAACGTGGCGCAGTCGACTGTACTGGCCGGTGCAGGTTATGTCGCCGAGATGAAACTGACGCCGGAGCAGACCGGTTCAGCCCAGTGGGAGGCGAGCGCGGACGGTGGCGCCCACTGGCAGGTCATAGCAGATACCAACTGGAACGCGATGGCTTTCCCCGGCTCGGCTCCGATGTGGCGGGCGACCCTTCTCTACCCGCAGGCCGGCGACTATCCGGTGGTGGATGCTTTAACCGTGGAAACCAAGGGTTCGCCCGTGGCCGTCCTGATACAGGCATTCGAGGCCAGGGGAACCGGATCGGGCGTGGAACTGGCCTGGAACATCGAAACGGACGAGGAGATTGCCGGATTCCGGATTTACAGAAGCAGCGAGGGTACGGACCCGAACGTTGTCGTGAATACCGGCGGCCTGGTCGCGCCCGACAGCCGGAGCTACACAGACACCGGCATCCTCGGAGACGGCCGTACTTACCGGTACGCACTGGCCGTTGTAAAAGCGGACGGCTCAGAAGTCCTGTCGGCAACGGTGACGGTCAAAACGGCGGCCGGGGCGCTGGCGCTCCGCCAGAACCACCCCAACCCGTTTAACCCGTCGACGACCATTTCGTTTGTCCTGCCCGAAAAGGCCAGGGTGGATCTGTCGATCTACAACCTGCAGGGGCAACTGATCAACAGGCTGGTCGAGGGCGTCATCGACGCGGGGGTCACCGACGTGGTGTGGGACGGATTCGACGGTACCGGAAATCCCGTGTCGTCGGGTGTGTATTTTTACCGGCTCCAGTCCGGCAAAAACGTCCAGACAAAAAAGATGATTTTATTAAAATAGAGCGGACGACAGAACTCACGACACCCCAGGACAAAAAAACCGCGGCGCTTCTCGGCGTCGCGGTTTTT
>CAYUDF010000143.1:0-6890 GCA_964443465.1 uncultured bacterium | reverse complement strand
GCCCGTTCGGGTTCGAGCGGATCGCCGGCCACCAGTTGGTCCAGCCGTTTGCCCGGCACGTAGGCCATCGAGATAAACGCATAGCCGTCCCGTTCGCCGATCTCGTAAACCGTGCAGATATTGGGGTGACTCAATGCCGCCGTCGAACGCGCCTCATGGAGTAAACCCGCGTTGTCGGCGGCGGAAAACCGTTTGTCCGGTGCGATCAGCTTGAGCGCGACTTCCCGGCCCAGCCGGGTATCCTCGGCCTTGTATACGACTCCCATGCCGCCGCCACCGAGCTCTTCGACAATCTTGTAGTGGGCAATATGTTTTCCGATCATGGAATATCCACTCCCCTGGATGGCCGCCGATCGAGGTGGGGGCGCAGTTGCACACCTATGCTTATAATGACGCAAAAATGCACTCATATGTTGTAAAAAATCGTCTGCCCGCCCCGGGGCAATTTTCGGCGCTGTAACTTTAGGCACGTGTACAGGTTAACAACCCGGCCGGATTCTGCTATGATGGCTGGAATCATGGAAACAAGCTGGATTGAAACCTCGGCGCTGTGCCGGTATTACAAACGGGGACAAAACGAAGTCCGGGCCGTCGACCGCGTCGACCTCGGGATACACCGCGGCGAATTTGTAGCTGTCGCGGGCGCATCGGGTTCGGGCAAATCGACACTGCTCAACCTGCTGGCCGGACTGGACACCCCCACGTCGGGACACATCACCGTAGGCTCCCAGCGCCTGGACCGGCTCTCCCGGCGCGAGCTGGCCGCGTACCGCGCCCGGCGCGTGGGAATGATTTTTCAGTCGTTTAACCTCCTACCCCACCAGACCGCTTTAAAAAATGTCGAGCTGGCGCTGTATTTTTCGGGCGCTGCCGGTAAAACCAGGCGTCACCTGTCGAAGTCCATTCTGGACAGGCTGGGTCTGTCGGACCGGATGGACCACTGCCCCGCCGACCTGTCCGGCGGAGAACAACAGCGCGTCGCGATCGCGCGCGCGCTGGTCAAACAACCCGATATTCTGTTTGCCGATGAACCCACGGGAAACCTCGACCAGGACAACTCGGCGGCAATGATCGAACTGCTGACGGAATTAAATGGGGACGGACTCACCGTGATAATGGTGACTCACGATGTCGAGACGGCCGGTGCCGCCGCCGGCAGAATAATCAGAATGCACTACGGCAGCGTCGAGGGCACAAACGAATGACTTTTCGAGACCTGATAGACCTGTCAGCGGGCAACCTGTGGCGCAAAAAACTGCGCGCGGTCCTGACGGTATCCGGCGTGATTATTGCCATCGCCACACTGGTAGCGATGCTGTCGTTTGCCGCCGGCAACCACAGGTACGTTACCGAAAGTTACAGCGAACTGGGCCTGCTCACGCAGATGAACGTTTATCCGCAGTTGGATAACGCCAACACGGATACAACAAAAACTGTTCCGCTGGACAAAAAGGCGATCGAAATGCTGTCGGAGATACCCGGCGTCAAGCTGGTGTATCCGTTTGTAGACCTGAATGTGACGGCGGCCCTTGCCGACACCCAGTTTACGACCAAGGCCAGGGTACTGCCCGATAACGCGATGGAAACCCCGCTGTTTTCAACCATTCTTTCAGGGTTGACCTTTTCGAACGAAAACGCCAGAGAAGCAATCGTTACATGGGAGTTCGCGGAAAAAGCGGGGTACGCTCACTTCGACTCTTTGATCGGCTTACAACTTGTGATTTCTACAAAAGCGGCCAGTCTGGACAGCGCGCTGGCCGGCGTGTTTGGCGGTTCGGGTTTCCGTTTCGACGGACCGATGGCGGATATGGACCCTGATTCCCTCTCCGATCCCGGCTACCGCTCACGCGCGCTGCAGCGGGAGCTGAACGCGCGAGCGCGGTCATTTTTTGACGGGTTGATGAAACACCAGATGACAATCGCCGACACTCTAACGATTGTCGCCGTCGCGCCGGAACTCGAAAACTACCAGTTCCGGACGGCGCCTGTATTTATACCCGAGGCGACGGCGCGGCGATTGACATCGGCGGGGATCGGTCTGGGATCGGACCCGACCGAGTTACTGGCCGCGATGCAGACGGGAGAGCTGTTCCGGACGGGCGGAGCGGCGGACAGCCGGACGTATCCGCGGGTCACAATGGAACTGGAGCCAACCGCTTCGGCCGTCGCGGTAAAAGATTCGGTCGTCGCACTGGGATTTCGCGGGTTCAGTTTTGCCGAACAGTTCGACGACATACAAAAGTTTTTTGTGTATTACTACCTCGGTATGAGTGTGATCGGGCTGATCGCGTTGGTCACTGCATCTCTGGGTATCGTCAACACCATGGTCATGTCGATCACCGAACGCCGGAAGGAAATTGGCATACTCAAAGCGCTGGGCGCCGACGAACGCGAGATCCGCCAGATCTTCCTGGCGGAATCCGGTGCGATTGGTTTTGTGGGTTCGGCCGTCGGCATTCTGACCGGCTGGCTGGCCACGCGTCTGGTTGCCGTGATCGCCAAAGTTATTATGCAGCGCAACGAGATGCCGATCTTTGATCCCTTCACGCTGCCGGTGTGGCTGATCTTTGTGGCGCTGGCTTTTGGTATGCTCGTCAGCCTGCTCGCCGGCGCGTACCCCTCCGGTCGCGCCGCGCGGGTTGATCCCGTGGAAGCGTTGAGGGGCGAATAACCGTCATGCGCACGAAGACTGACAAAACAGACGGATCAGAAAAAAAACCGGGGCTGTTTACCCGTTTCCGGCAATCGGTGATCCGCGCTCCCTTGTTTCCGCGCAACGACAACGACCGGCGCCGGATCGTGCTAAGCCACCTGGTTCTACACATGCGCCCGGCCCGTATGCCGCGGCGGACGCTGCGCTACACACTCACCTGGGGCCTGGGCGGGACGTGCCTTGTCCTGTTTACACTACTCGCATTAACCGGTGTGCTGATGGTATTCGTGTATGTCCCCTCTCCCGAGCACGCCTACCAGTCGGTCACGGCACTGGAACGGAATGTACTGTTCGGGCAACTGGTCCGAAACATCCACCACTGGAGCGCAAATTTCCTGGTCGCCGTTGCGGTACTGCACCTGTTTCGTGTTTTCCTGACCGGCGCGTTTCGCGGTGCCCGCCAGTTCAACTGGATCATCGGTTTGTTTTTACTGCTGGGCATTCTGATCGCCAACTTCACCGGTTACCTGCTTCCGTGGGACCAGCTCTCCTACTGGGCGATCACGATCTGCACTGGTATGCTGGGTTACGTGCCTGGGATCGGGGCCTGGTTACAGGAAGTGACGCGCGGCGGGGCGGAGATCGGCGGTAACACACTCACGCTGTTTTACGCCATCCATACGACCTTTGTGCCGGTTTGCCTGATACTGTTCATGGCCTGGCATTTCTGGCGGGTACGCAAAGCGGGCGGCGTGGTGGTCCCCCCGCGGACCGAAGAAGACGGGGAGCCGTTACCGGGCGGCGACAGGATCCTGGTGCTGCCCAACCTGCTGTTCAGGGAACTGGTCGCAGGGCTTGTGACGGTTGCGTTGGTGATGCTGTTTTCGCTGTTTGTCAACGCGCCGCTATCCGAAGCGGCAAACCCGGGGATGAGCCCCAACCCGGCCAAAGCGCCGTGGTACTTTGTTGGCTTTCAGGAACTGCTGTTACATTTTCACCCGTGGTTTTCGGTGATGATGATTCCACTCGCCGGAGCGCTGGCGCTGGCGCTGATCCCCTACATGGAGTACGACAGCGAGACCGCCGGCCGGTGGTTTCTCACCGCCAAGGGTCGTCTGATGGCGATAACCGCTGCGCTGTCCGGCCTGGTTATCACCCCGGTGTGGATCGTACTGGACGAATTTGTGTTTGACCTGCCCGGCCTCGCCCCCGGCCTGCCGTTGTGGGTGAGCGACGGATTGTTGCCGGTGACTGTGTTGTCCGTATTACTCGCGGTTTTTTACGCTGTTTTGAAGAAACGATTCAGCGCCACCAACAACGAAAGCCGACAGGCCGTTTTTGTGCTGCTCGCCGTGGTATTCGGTGTTCTGACGCTGACCGGCTGCCTGTTTCGTGGAGAAGGAATGGCCCTGGTGTGGCCCTGGTGATGAACAAAGGCGATACAGAAAATAACACGCAGGAAAGGCTGATGACACGCCGCCGTTTTCTGACCTGGCTGTGGGTCGGGCTGGGCGGTTTGATACTGGTCGAATACGTGTGGCTGGTGATCGAGTTTCTGCGGCCACGCGGCCGGTCCCTGACGGACAAAACGGACGCCGTGATTGTTGAAGCGGGTCCCATAGAAAGGTTCGATCCTGGCACTGTTACCGCTGTTCCCGCGGGGCGGTTTTACCTGGCTCGGTTGTCCGATGGCGGATTCCTCGCGCTGTCGCGGGAGTGTACCCACCTCGGCTGCACCGTGCCGTGGGACCAGGAAGAGCAGAAATTCATCTGCCCGTGCCACGCCTCGGCGTTTGACATCAGGGGAGACGTGCTGGGCGGCCCGGCACCCCGTGCACTGGACGTGTTCGCCGTCAGAATTGAAAATGAAATCGTGAAGGTTGATATCAGCCGGCCGATCCGGCGGGAGTCTTTCGCCGTGTCCCAGCTGACGCGGCCGTAGGAAAAGTTCGGAAGAGATGCCAAAAGATCCGCTTCGCATATGGAAACAGACCGGCTTGATCGCCGTCGTCGTGATCGTATTGGTCATGCCGGGCTACCTGCTCAAGCAGCACCTGGCCGGTCCGGACCCCGAGGCCCTTTCCGCCGGTGAAGCGACGTTTGTCGGTAAGGAGCGCTGCATCTCCTGCCACGAAAAAGCCTACCAGTTGTGGGCAGGCTCGGATCACGACCGCGCAATGGCCGTGGCCAGCGACAGCACCGTACTGGGCGAATTCGACAACACCACTTTTACACACAACGGCATCACGTCACGTTTCTTTCGTCGCGACGGAAAGTTTTTTGTTTATACCGAAGGCACCGGCGGCGAAATGGCCGACTTTGAGATCGCCTACGTGTTCGGATATGACCCCCTGCAGCAGTACCTGGTGCCGTTCCCCAACGGGCGCCTGCAATGTCTCTCCATCGCGTGGGATGCGATTGAGGGCAACTGGTTCCACCTGTACCCCGACCAGGACATACCGCCGGACGACTGGTTGCACTGGACACGAAACGGACAGAACTGGAACGGAATGTGCGCCGAATGCCACTCGACCAACCTGCGCAAGGGATACGACCACGAAAAGCGCAGTTTTTCCACAACCTGGTCGGAGATAAATGTCAGCTGCGAAGCGTGTCACGGGCCGGGTTCGAACCACGTGACCTGGGCGGAAGTCCCGCCGATGGGACGGCGGCGCGAAATAAACATGGGACTGGTCATTGCTACCAGCGATATCACCGCTCGCCAGCATGTCGAATTGTGCGCGCCGTGTCATTCGCGCCGTTCGGAACTGGGTGACTACAACCACAGCCGGATCGATTTCCTGGACGCGCTGATCCCGTCGGTTCTGGAAGAAAATCTGTATCACCCGGACGGCCAGATTCAGGAGGAGGTGTACGTGTACGGCTCGTTTGTCCAGAGCAAGATGTTCGCAAACGACGTCAAGTGCAACGACTGCCACGACGTGCACAGTCTGAAACTCCACAAAACCGGAAATGACCTGTGTCTGCAATGTCACCGTTCCGACGACTACGATATATACGAACACCACTTCCACCAGAAAACGGTTGATGGCAAACCCAGCGACGGCGCGTTGTGCATCAAGTGCCACATGCCCGAACAACCGTACATGGTTGTCGATTACCGCGCGGACCACAGTCTGCGGATTCCACGGCCCGACGTATCAACGGTCCTGGGCACACCCAACGCCTGCAACCAGGCGGGGTGCCACAATGACAAGTCGGCCGGTTGGTCGACGGAGCACTACCAGAAATGGTACGGCATCGCCCGCAAACCGCACTTCGGTGCCACACTGGCCGCCGGCCGGACGGGTGATCCCATGGCCCACGATCCGCTGATCCGACTGGCGGCGGACGCACTGTATCCCGCGATGGTGCGCGCCACGGCGCTGTCGCTGCTTGTCCTCTACCCTGGGCCCGAAAGCACCGCGGCGTTCCGACTGGCGCTGTCCGACGAGGACGCACTGGTTCGATACACGGCATTGACCGGTGTAACCGCGTCAACCGTCGAACAGTTCACCGACCTGGTGGCGCCGTTGCTGTTTGACCCCGTCCGTGCGGTCCGGTTGCAGGCGGCGGCCAGACTGGCGGGAGTCGGGGACGAATCGCTGAAGCCCTATCAGTTGGAAGCGCTTCGCGCCAACCTGATCGAGTACCGCGCGGCGATGGAGTATTCGCTCGACTTCGCGTTTGCCGGACACAACCTGGGCAATCTGTATCAGAGCCTGGGAGACCTGAAACAGGCCGAAAAATACTACCGCACCGCGATTGAAGTGGACGACCTGACGTACGCGCCCAAGGTGAACCTGGCCGTTTTGCTAAATGCGCAGGGACGCAACCCGGAAGCGGAACAACTGCTACGCGAAGTGCTCGTGAGCCACCCGGACTTGTACGATGTCCACTATTCGATGGGCCTGCTGATGGCCGAAATGAACCGTTTCCAGGAAGCGGCCGACTATCTACGGAAAGCGGCGGACGGGATGCCCGACCGTTCCCGCGTGTTCTACAATCTGGGCTTGATCCTCCAGCACCTGGGCCGGACCGCCGAAGCGGAGACTGCGCTGAAAAGAACATTGGAACTGGAGCCGGAGAACCCGGACTTTTTGGTGGGTCTCGCCGATTTCTATATCAAACAGGACAGATTTGACGAGGCGTTAACGATTGCCGAACGTTTGATCTCCCTCTACCCCGGCAACAACACCGGGCGCCAGCTGAAAACCCACATCGAAAACACCCGAAG
>CAYUDF010000142.1:0-6891 GCA_964443465.1 uncultured bacterium | reverse complement strand
CGTGGATTACACTCGCCCCCGCGGAGCCAACAACACACGGGCCCGGTCCGCAATCAGCGCAGGCCATCACGTCGGAAAACGGTTCGTTTGTTTTAGGCGAACTGACTCCCGGGTGGTACGACGTCCGGGTGACGCATGTGGGGTACACGTCGCCCGCCCCCGATCGTATACAGATTCTGCCCGGGGGGCGGGCACGTGTCGATCTGCGCATGGTACGGCGTTTTCACGTTCAAGAGCCGATCGTGGTCAGCGCACCGCGGGTGCCCGTCAGGCGTAACCAGCTCGAAAGATCGCTGGACGCCGATCACATGCCGCGTCTCGGAGGTGTGTTAAATGATCCGCTCAGGGCGGTGGCCGCTTCTCCGGGCGCCGATACACGGAGTGATTACGACGGGCGTGTGAGCGTCAGGGGCGCCAGCCCCTTCGAGACCGGATTTTCACTGGACGGAATTCCGGTGCCGTTTGCCTACCACCTCGGCGGGGCCGTCAGCATTTTTGATCCCGAAGCGATTGACGAAATTCGATTCTACACAGGCGGATTTCCGGCGACCGAGGGGCCGGGTTCGTCCGGTATCGTGGCCGTCTCCTCCCGCTTCGGCGCCGGCGAGAAACGGCGCCGGGTTGAATTGAGCCCGGTTGCGGTGAGTGGATCCCTGAGCGAAAGCCGATTTGACAACCGCCTCAATCTGTTTGCGTCGCTGCGCGCGACCTATCACGACATTGTATTAAAAGCGCTGGACGCCCGGCCCGGAACCACCGTACCGAACTTTTCCGACGGCCGGTTGAACGCCACCTGGAATTTCGGCCACGGGCAGCGTGTGGGATTGAGGCTGTTCCGTTCGAGTGATTCGATGCGGATGGGGCTGGTTGCAGGTGAGACAAATGAAGTACATATCAGCGGCGATCTGGTTCGTGTCGCACTGGTGTGGGACGGTGACTGGTCGAACGCTCCGCTGTCGGGGGTGGGAGGCAACATCGCTCTCGCCTGGCAGCCCTGCGAATACGATATGCGTGTGTACGGATCCGACAACGAATCGATGGACTGGGACGCCGAAGCCTTTTATATCCGCGCCGCGGCCCGTGCGGCCTATGGCGGCCACACAGTGGAGGCCGGGGTCCTGCGCGGTATCCAGACCACTCGTTACAGCGTCAACATGGCCCGCGGTTTCTGGAACGCCTGGTCGGGCACGCCGGGAGAGGCCACCCTGGCGGCAGATCCGGTGACGTTGAAGCAACGTGGTTCTACGGATACGGGCACACTCTCCGCCTGGCTGCAGGACCGCTGGGTAATGGGCACCCACTGGACGGTTACGGGCGGACTCAAGATGAACAGTTTTAACGCGACCGGCGAGCGATTCCTGGATCCTCGCCTCTCTGTCGAATGGGCCGACGATTTCTTCTCGATTTACGCGGCGACGGGTATCTACCACGCACACCCGCTCGACAACGTGGGGGACCCCACGGCCCTGGGTGCGGGTGTTCTGGCCCGCCGGGCGGAGCACCGCGTGCTGGGCCTCCGCCACTCACTCGGCCCGTGGGGAGATCTGTGCGGAGAGATTTTCGAACGGCGCACAACCCGTCTGGTGTCGGAGACCGAACCCGGACTTTTCGAGAGCACCGGCGTCGGTTGGGCTTCGGGCGCCGAGATCTCCTGGGCGAGGTCGCAGCCGGGTTGGCAGACAGACGTCTCGTGGTCGTTCGGCCGGTCGATGCGGTGGGATCCCGCCGGTCCCATAGTTAAAACAGCGGAACCGGCGGCCGGAGAAGACTACACTGCGTCTCTCACCCACAGTTCCAGGCAGTGGTATGTCAGCCCGTTTGATCCGGGACACGGATTGCGGTTGCACACCGGTCTGAAACCAACACCCAATACTTATATAGGTATGACCTGGCAGTACCGGACCGGATCGGCGACCACGCCGGTTCAGGACATCATTGTGGACGGATCCGGAAGAGCGTTTGGCGTAGACGGGCTGCCGGGAAGCGCGCGGCTGCCGGCTTTCCACCGTCTGGATTTTCGGGCCGAGCGGTCCTGGCGAAACGGCTGGGGGCAGTGGCGGGCGTTTATTGATATATCCAACCTGTACAACCACGCCAACGTGTTTCAGTCCTCATACGACAAGAGCTACACGCAGCGTCAGGATTACCGGATGTTGCCTGTAATCCCGTCCGCCGGTATCGCCCTGGAATTTTAGGCACACGATTCCATAGAACAGGCTTTCTCGTTGGTATTTCTCATGATACCTCATGATTTCTTCAGTAATTTCGGGGGCCGGGTCAAGTCACCCAAATCCGGGGTGAAATCTAACCCATTTAATTCACAACGGTTACAGCGGTACCGGCGACCCTGCAGCGATTTCTTGGGTGAATTCTCCCAGATTTATGGACGGGGAATCGCAAAACCGGGCGACGTCTTCGGAAAAATGGGCCTGGGCAAAGAATTCCAACCTGGAAAACCGCGTCGGTAAACCCCTGGAGGCTAGACAGTTATTGCACTCAATCTTCTGGAGGTTACCTCGTTTTGTTCAATGTTGACGCGAAGCAGGAGGAGTAACTCCAACGGGGAATAGCGGTTGCAGTATATAGGTCAGAAGCTGGATTCTTATAAATCCGCTATATTGCGGTATATCTAAATCGGGCAACATCCATAAACCATCGCCCTCACGGGCCAACAGAATTCAGCATGCACCCTATGAAGAACTTCTTAACAAATAAGTTACTTCTGGTGTGTCTGGCGCTGGCCGTACTGTTTGTACAGCCGACTGTCGCGCGGCAGACCCTGCCCGATCTGCATAATCCGCCGGCAGAGCAACTCACCGTTAAAACGTTGACGGTGGCTCCAGACAACATCCACCAACAGACCGCACCCAGATATCATCTGGCAAATGGTCTCGACGTAACGGTTTATACCAGCGACATGCTCGCCTCGCGTCTCTATATGTACGAGGGTATTCCGATCATCCCGCTGGACGACGGCCGCTACATCGAGGTCATCACCGATATCAACGACCCCACCATCTATAACAAGGGCGACGGTGTCTTTCACCCGTTTCCAGAGGAAAAGGTCATCGAGATCCTCAGGGAAGTGTCGCACCCGAATATGAACATGGACGTGGTTGTTTATCTGTTGCCCTATCCGCGCCGTAACGCGCTGGTGAGCTCTACGAGCGGCAACGTGGTTTTTCTCAGCCCCCACGTGCTGGATATCCACCCACAGACGTGCGCCTACATCGTCGCGCACGAGATCGGCCATGTATTCCACAACGAGTACATGCCGGACGGTTCGGGCGTGTGGGACCGATACCGGAGTGTCAGAGGTATTACCGAAGATTGGATATATTCGGCGACCAGTTCGCACCCGTACCGCCCGAAAGAAATATTTGCGGAGGATTTCCGGGTGTTGTTTGGTGGTCCCGACGCCGTGTTCGGTGGTCGAGTTGAAAATCCCGAACTGGTTTCGCCTCTCAATGTCGCGGGCCTGGCCAGCTTCATGAGAAACATCGGCGGAACGCCGGTGGCCGCGGGACCGAGGGTCAAGGCGACCAGCTATCCAAATCCGTTTAATCCCGAAACCGAAATCCGGATTCAGATTCCCGACCAGATCGTCAATTCTCACGGACGTCTAACGGTAAAGATCTATGACGTCCGCGGCGCGCTGGTAAGGGAGTTGTATTCGGATGTGCCGACGGGAGAAAATCTGTATATACAGTGGGATGGCCGCGACCGGCACGGAAACTCGGTCGCCAGCGCCAACTACTTTGCGATGATCCAGGCGGGTCAGGCGAGAACGTCTCTGAAGCTTGTGTTGCTAAAATGATGTTGAATTAATACGCGCGCGGATTACCTTACAGGTGCCCGCGGGAAGGGTTAAAGTTGGATCTCCCCGCCAGCTAGCCCGCTCTTCCCGCGGGTTTTTTCTTGCCCAGCGTCTGTGTCCACAACTGTCCGCAGGCGGCGTCTATGTCATTGCCCCGGCTGCGCCGGACGGTGACGGCGGGTGCTTTGGGAATCAGCTTTTTGACGAATTGCTGGATCTCGCGCTCGCTCACAGCGCGGAAAGTGCCCGTTCGGCCCGGATTGTAGGGTATCAGATTGATTTTGACGGGCAGGCCGGCCGTCAACCGGGAGAGCGCAACCGCGTCTTCATCCGAAGTATTGACGCCGCCCAGCATCACGTATTCCAGGGTCGCCCGGCGGTTTTTGTGGCGAACGAAATATTCCACAGCGTCCAGTAGTTCCGACACCGAACTCCGGGAAGCTTTGGGCATCAGTTTTGACCGGGACTTGTCTCCGGGCGCGTTGAGCGACAGCGCCAGAGAACACCTGATATCCTCTTCCGCCAGTTTCCGAATCCGGTCGGGAAACCCGGATGTTGATACCGTGATTCGCCGCGCGCCGAGATCGAGCCCAAGGGGGTCGTTGAGGACGCGGATGGCGCCCACCACCGCGTCGTAATTGAGCATCGGTTCACCCATACCCATAAACACCACGTTTACTTTTTTATCGGCCAGCCCTGCGTCGCGTTTCAATGTGCAGATCTGGTCCAGTATCTCGCCCGTGGTAAGATTGCGGCGGAACTTTCCCGTGGCCGTTTCGCAGAACACACAATCCAGGGGGCAGCCCGCCTGCGAGGAGATACACAACGTGGTTCTTTTTTCGTACCACATGACAACCGACTCGATTGTGACGCCAGCCTCCAGTTCGAAGAGGTACTTGCGGGTGCCGTCGATTCTGGAAAACTGGGCCAGGATGGGAATCGCGCTGTCCATCGTAAATCGCCGATTGAGCCATTCACGAACATCCAGGGACAGGTTGGTCATCTCGTCGAAATTCTGCGCCAGCTTGCCGTAAAGCCACTGGCAGAGCTGCCGGTAGCGGTATTCGGCGCCGCAGTGGTCCATCACGGCCTGGCGCAGTGTCTCGAGCCCGATGTCGCGAATGTGTTGTTTTGATTCTGTCAATTGTTTGCCAATCAGTAAACAATTATTGCAAAAAGCACGATCCTGTAGTCCTGCATAAGCGTGCCTGCCGGCGGGACAGGCCACCCCGGGGGCACCCGGCCGGGGCAACCATACAGGCTAAAATCTACTGGTGTCAATCGGCGCAGATGTGCTATTGCTTTGAAAGCAAAAACCGCTGAACGACGGTGTTAATAAGTAAGTTAGTGAGCCATGTCGAAGAACATTCTAATTGCCGACGATGAAAAGGGAATCCGCGACTCCCTGAAACGTCTGCTTGAGTTTGAATCATACAAAGTTTTACTGGCCAACGATGGCCCCGGAGCGCTCATATCCGTGCGCGACGAGCGGGTGGATCTGGTGCTGCTGGATATCAAAATGCCCGGAATGGACGGTCTGGAAGTGCTTTCCCGTATCCACGAGGAGCAGCCCGAACTTCCCGTGGTCATCATATCGGGACACGGCACGATCCAGACCGCGGTGGAAGCCACCCGGCTGGGGGCCTACGACTTTATCGAAAAACCGATCGACGCCGACCGGATTCTCCTCGTTATACGCAACGGCCTCGAACAGCGGAAACTGCTGGAAGAAAACATCTCGCTCAAAAAGGAATCGGGCAGATACGCGGAAATCGTCGGCGAACATTCCGAAATAAAAGCAATCCTGGAAACGGTGGAAAAAGTCGCGGCGACCAACGCCCGTGTCCTGATCATGGGAGAAAACGGCACGGGAAAGGAAATGGTCGCCCGGGCGCTCCACGAATTGAGCCGCAGGAAGCGGGAACCCTTTGTGGAGGTCAACTGCGCCGCCATCCCGGAAGAACTGATCGAGAGCGAACTGTTCGGCCATGAAAAGGGATCTTTCACCGGAGCGGTGGCGCGCCGGATCGGCAGATTTGAGCTGGCCGATGGGGGAACCCTGTTTCTGGACGAAGTGGGCGACATGAGTCTCAACGCCCAGGCCAAGGTGTTGCGGGTGCTCCAGGAATCGGTTTTCGAGCGTGTCGGGGGTACCGAGACCAAAAAAGTGGACGTCAGGGTGATAGCGGCCACCAACAAAGACCTGCTCGCCTCCAGCCAGGACGGCAGCTTCCGTGAAGACCTGTTCTACAGGCTGAATGTGGTGCCGATTACCGTACCGCCTCTACGACGCCGGATCAGCGATTTGCCGCTCCTCGTGGACCGTTTTTTGCGGCAATCCGCACAGGAGCTCGGTCAGCCGGTCAAGAAAATGTCAAAGAAGGCCCTGGATGTGCTCAAGGAGTACAACTGGCCGGGTAACGTAAGGGAATTAAAGAACTTAATTGAGCGGTTGATTATACTGGCGCCCAAAGCAACCGTCGGCGCTGAAGACCTGCCGCCACTCGTACCCGGAAAAAAAGTCGAGGAACAGTTTTTCGACACCGGATCTTACGGGGATTTCAAATCGGCGGTAGAGAAGGAATTTTTTGAGAGAAAGCTGCAACTGTATGGTTTTAACGTGAGTAAGACCGCCCGCAAACTGGGCATGCAGCGGAGCAACCTTTATAAAAAGCTTGAAAAATACGGGATCCCTTACAAGCCGGCCAAAGACAACGAATCGGAGGATTTTGAAGCCGAATAATCGTTTGACACACATTAGATAAGGCTCTATCTTTATATGTAGTAAGTCCCCACGTTTTATCACGTAAATACGTGTTGTTCACTAGGGAAGGAGTTGAAAGTAGGAATGAAGCGGGCTAGTATTATACTTATTGCCGCTTTACTCGTACTCCTCGTCTATCCTTCCACCCATCCATTCGCAAAATCACTGGACCCGGCCGATAGCGGTCCTATAGTGGTTACTCCCTATCCCGGTTATCAGCCAATAGCACTAACAGACGACGAAGACGACGACTCGGATGACGGAGATGCAGATGGCATCACTGGCAATCGCGACAGAGGCACCCGACCGG
>CAYUDF010000141.1:0-6907 GCA_964443465.1 uncultured bacterium | reverse complement strand
GGGAATTGTAGTACGGGTCGTCGTCGTAGTAGCGGTATTCGGCCTGGTCCGGCGGGTCCATTCCGCCGGCGAGATTTAGCACGCTGAACACAATCGCCGCCGTTCCAAAAAGAACACACATCTCCGAGTGATTTGATTTGCCGCTGAAGGCCAGGGCGAGGCTGGAAACTCCCGTAAAGAAACCGGCGGTGGCCACGAATTCGTTCGGCTGCCCCGACTTGATGTATACGGTATTCCACACAATCGTCACGCTGGTGAGCAGCATAGTGGTGAAATCGATGTTTTTCGGTACCTCTGTTGATTCATCGGCAGAGTAGTGATCCTCCACGTAAACCACTTCATAACCCCAGTCGTCCTCCGGATCTCCGGGGATCCCCGGTGGCCCGGGGATCCACACGGGTGGCCAGGGATACGGCGGTTCGACCGGTCTCTGCCAGTTCGAAGGCGGCGGATCGGGTCTGGGTTTCTTGTCTTTGGCGGGCCGAGTAGTGGGCCTGTCGGGTTTTTTGTATTTCGAAGGGCGGCCACCGTTTGCTGGCGGCGGTTTGATCGGCCTGAATTTCGACTTGTAGTCCGGCTTTCTGGAGGTCGTTGTGGTGGGCGTACTTCTCTTTGTACTTTTGTTAACGGTTTTGGCCGACGACGAAGACTTGGACGATTTTGTCGCCTTTGCCTTTCGTCCGGCCTTTGCGGGTTCTCCGGACGTTGACGCGGGCAAGCCGATCAGGACGATTACTGCCAGACAGACGGCAACGAGGGTTCTGAGTCCGTGAAGGTGTCGTAGAACCAGCGGCCGCCCCCGAAAAGCAGATCGGCCGGTGAGCAACACCGACCGATCGAAAAAACTAATGGGCGAGAACCTACCCCTGCGCGCGGAAAAAATGGAACGATCGGCTATCGACCGCCCCGGTTCTCGCCCAATTCCTAGTATCTTTTTCATTGATAACTGGTTATGTGATTAAGTGCCGATTCCATCTTTTCGTCTTTCATGTTTGTCTGTATAAAACCAATGTAGCAGACTTTTCTAATAGTGTCAATAAACAAATACGCACTAAATGAATAAAAGTTACATAAAATGTGTATGGCTAGTATAAAAAAAAGTATTAATACGTAATATAAATATGTTATACGTATAACAATACCGTATAAAAGTATCGTATAGACACGTTATATGTTCTTATATACCGCCTGATAACAGCAAATGATGCATAAACATTAGTATAATAGGTCTGAAATATGCATATACTAGCGGTATAGATGTCACGGAAGTGGGGAATTGATACGATTATAGGGCTTGACACATAAAGTACATACGTTACAATTGTATTGAGATCGCGCGGACGACCAATACGGCCGACGACTAATACGGTCGCCACGGCAGGAGGTTCAAGATGCCTGAAGACCCTTATACGGGTAATGGGATCGACGCCGGGCTCGAGGGCCTGGACGATGGTCTCACCTTGCGCAAACTGGAAATGGAGCGGTGGCTGCCGCAGACCACGCAGGCGATGCGCAAATTACGCGTACCGGGACGAGGGGATCCGGAGCGTTACGCCAGGTTGTTACAGGCGCTGGCGGAAAAAGGGAAGTTGACGGGGGAAGAAGTCGTCGGACTTGGTCTCAGCCGCAACCTGTCGCGTGTCGCCGAAACATTGAGAAAATACCTGAAGGCGACAAGCGAGGTGCGCAAGGTCCCCGACCGGGCGACGATTCGGCTGGAAGGCGGACGCCTCAAGTTCACGTTACAACCGGCTTCAAAAGCGCTGGTTCTTCTTGAACTTCATCCGGGCCGATATCACGAGGTCCGCTATACGCCCCGACTGGTTGCGCGACTGAAAGAATATTTTGAAGAAGAAAAAAAACACGAGCGGGAACCGAAATTTACACTGGTGACGGCGGGCCACCTGCTGTCCGGGGTGTATCAGGTATTTCTGATGCTCGAAGGCACCGAATACGAATCACTCGTTTACGAATTTATCACCCGGGTTTTGTCCAAGGTGAATTCTGATATGCGCGCGGACGGGATCTGTTTCAAGCACAACATTATCCCGATTCTGCCTGCGGGTGAGTTCGATATGGAGTACATACAATGGTACCAGACGGAACCGGCCATCAATCAATAACGGCCGTAAGAGTAACAACATCTGAGCACAATCGGGAATCGATGGATTCCCGTGAGGCCGCCACGCGGGTGGTGGACATCATCAGTTCCGGCGGACTGGCGCTAGTGCCGTTTGACGTCGCTTATGCATTTCTGGCGGGATCTCGTGAACCGCTGGAGAAGATTTACGAGCTGAAGCTTCGTCCCGCGGACAAGGCGTGCCCCATACTGGTTTCGAGAGAGCAGTTCCATCAACTGGTAAACGCGAAGCCGGAACAGATCGCGCGTGTGGACAAGGTTATCGAAGCCGGTCTGCCTGTCGGCATCCTGACCAAAGCACAGTGGGAAAACGATCTGGCTCGTTCCATACCGAAAGATTGTCTCGAGTTTCTCGTGTCCGACAACCGGGTGGGGCTTTTCACCAACATGGGTGGAATGAGTGAGGACCTGCTGTCCATCGCCACCGAGAGGGGCGTAAGGCTGTTCGGTTCTTCCGCCAACCTGTCGGGTATGGGAAATTCCTTTTCGCCCGAAGACGTGCCGGTGCAGATTGTGGAAGCGATGGACATCGTGTGCGAGACGGGCGCGTGCAAATATTCAAACCCCGACCGTCTGCCGTCTTCGATCGTTGATATTACAACGGGACAACTGGTCCGGCGGGGAATCTTACACGAAGAGATCGAGCGGTTGCTCGGCGGTTGACGTTAGCGAGCCCCTGAAGGATGACAACCAGAATCCTCGTTTCGCTGGTTTACCTTTCCATTCTGGTCTTTTTCGCCATTCGCGCGAGAAAGCGAACCCACGATATTGAAGACTATTACGTGGGCGGACGAAGTATCGCCACCGTGCTGGTCTGTCTTTCTTTTTACGCAACGTTTGTATCCACCAACAGTTTCATCGGCCACTCCGCAAAAAGTTACGAGTACGGTATCTCCTGGTTGATCGTCGGCGCTATCCTCGTGCTGCTCGCGATACTGTCCTGGATATTTATTGCCCCGAGATTTAACGAAAAGGCGCGGGAACTGGGCTCCGTCGTGCCGTCCGATATGTTTCGTCTGCAATACCACTCGCCGACGGCGGGTGCGATGGCGGCGTGTGTGATCCTGTTCGACTCACTGTTTTTCCTGGCGGCTGTGTTTCTCGGGGCGTCGGAAGCAATGGCGGTACTGCTGGGGATTCCGTTTGTGTTTGCTCTGATGATTGTTTTTATTGTGCAACTTCTTTATACGGCGATCGGAGGGTATCTCGCCGATGTATGGAGCGACTCCCTCCAGGCTGTGATACTGCTTGTAGGAGCGGTGTTGATTCCCGTCGCGCTGGTTACCTACGGCGGGGGATGGTCCGAGACCTGGGAAAAACTGGCTGTTGTTGACGCCGGCAGGCCAGGCGGCACTTTCAGCCTGATCCGCTTTTCCATGGCGGCACCACTGATCCTCATCGTCGGTATCGGTCTGTCGGGGGGACTCAAGCTGGTGGCCGATCCGCGGCAATTGTCCCGTTTTTACGGTTTGAAAAACGCGGCCTCGGCGAAACGCGGCGTCTGGTTCGTTGGCGCCCTGGTTGCAATCACCTACCTGTTCCTGCTCCCGATCGGGTTACTCGTCCGAACGCTTGACGTGCCCCCGGAAATTGCGGCACGGACCGACACCATTATACCGTGGCTGCTGGGCGACGCGCAGATAGTGGGACCGGTTGTTGGCGCCATCGTGTTGACGGCGTTACTGGCGGCCGCGATGTCCACCGTCGACAGCGTGTTGCTCGTTGCCGCGGGTGCGCTTCAAAAAGATGTTCTTCCACTTGTTCGTGCGGGGGCACCGAAAAACAACGTCAACACCGCGAGAAAAATTGTGTTTGTCTGCGCTGTGCTATCGTTGATTCTCGCCGCCGTCGCACGCGCCAATCCTTCGATCGGCCTTGGAATTGTCGAACTCACCGTGTTCGCCGGCGCGTTGTATGCGGCCGCTTTTCTGCCGGGCCTGCTGGGTATCCTCTACTGGAAAAACTCCACCGCTGTTGGCGTTATCCTGGGCATGCTGGCCGGAGCCATTTCCACTGCGGTATGGAAATTTGTAGTGATGATCACCGTTCCCGCCCTGTCGCAAGTGCCCGAAGTTTTTATCGGGGTGTTGTTTGGCACCGCCGCTTTTGTTCTCGGCAGCCTTTATGGCCGGCGGGATTCCGCCAACCTTCCTTCCTAACCGACTGTAAATAAATAACATATATATTAAGTAACCGGTTTATACCTGATAATGCACCATTGTGTGAACGCCCCGCGTTAGTTTACTTGAATTAGAACTGGAAGCTTCGGCGCGCGGAGCTGAACGGTTCAAGCCGGGCGGTGGGGGTGTGAAGCACAAATCGACCGCGCCTCGTCCTTGCCGTCCGGCACTATTGAACCGCCTTTTCGTGGGCGAAGGGAAATCGACCGTTTGTAAGAATAAACTTTGTTTCGGACATTCCGGCCTTATACGACACCTTGTTAAGACACGGACCGAAACAGTGAAAGACAACAGGCAAGGGTTATCTGCGCGTTTCTTGTCATGCGGCGTGCGGATAATTTGGGGCCCGGTGACGGGGGGACTTGATTCTCACCGGCCGGGCCTTTATACTTGGTGGCTGATCCATCTTCCGCCTTCAGCGGAGTACAGACACGGTCGATTCCCTAACCCGCGGATACCCGTCATGGATGTAGAGAGTAACACTCCCAACAGGGGTGAAGACGTCCGGCACGCGCGCCGGTGCGAAGCGCTCATCGAAAACTCGTTTGACGTGATTACGATTGTCAAACCCGATGGCGCCGTAAAGTATTCCAGCCCTTCCACCTGTTTTGTGCTTGGCTGGGGCACCCGGGAAATCGTCGGAAAAAAGATGCAGGACTTTATCCACCCCGACGACCGCGGCCTGTTCATAGAAGAAATATCCCGGCTCATCCGCGAAGAAGACCGGTTTGTGCCGATGGAGATCAGGGCCAAGCACAGGAGCGACGAATGGCGGATCATTCAGCTGATCGCGCAGAACCTGCTGGATGACCCCGACATCGACGGTATCGTCCTGAATTACAGGGACGTCACCGACCAGAGACGTGCGGAGGAACGGTACCAGAAATCTTTCCGTTGCTGTCCGGATTCGATCACGATCAGCCACCTGGCCGACGGGCATTTCGTGGAGGTAAACGAGGGATTCGAAATGTTGTCCGGGTACAGCCGCGAGGAAATCATCGGCAAATCTTCACTGGATCTCGACCTGTGGAAAAATCCGGACGAGCGAGACCGGCTGACCGAGCAACTCGGGCAAAAACGTTCGGTGAGAAATGTCGAGAGCGAGTTCAAGATCAAGGACGGATCGATCAGAACGAGCCTGGTTTCGGCCGAAGTCGTCGACCTGGAAGACGTGCCGTGCGTGCTGATGTGTGTCCGGGACATCACCGACATGAAACTCCGGGACGAACGCCTGCGTGAAACCGCTGAAAAACTCCGGCAGGAGCATAGGGAAGCCAACCGGAAAAACACGGCGCTCAACGAGGTTCTCAAACACCTCGAGCAGGACAAAGCCGTATACCGCCACGAAGTCAGCGCCAATCTCGAAAATCTTTTACGTCCCGTCATAGACAGGCTGGAAAAAGGCGCGGCGGCGCTCAAACCGGACGACATCGACAAGGTTCGTGTGGGGTTATCCCGGATTCTCGGCGAAGAAATCGACGATTTTCAGAACAACCTGTCGCGGCTTTCGCCCAGAGAACTGGATATCAGCGAAATGATCAAAAAGGGGATGTCGACCAAGGAAATCGCGTCCGGGCTCGATCTATCGCCGGAGACCGTCCACAAACACAGGCAGTCGATCCGGAAAAAACTCCAGATCGATAGTCGCGGCGTGAGTCTGGCATCCTATCTCCGGACCCGCCTGTGACCTTTCAAGCTTGACTGCGGGCGCTAAATCGTTTTATTACCATAGTATAATAACCAACATATTGGGCTCGGTGCTGCCGGTGACCATCACCGGTACGGCAGTTGGCGGGTTCACCCGAACCTCCCGTCCAACAGCGGGCCGCGTAACGGCGGCACCGACGCCAGAGTCGGAGAATTTTTAAAACCGCTACTAACTGTATTAATTACAATAAGTAACGATTTTCACCCGGCGCGGTAATTGTTAGAGGGTGCGAAAATTGCTATGATTCCGTGCTCCTTTGATTGAGAGCATGGAGCGACGAGGATACATGAAAAGCAAAACCCCCATACTTGATTCCAGCGTCATTCTGGAAGCGTGTCCTCCGACACTGGCCGACAAGGACAAGGCTTACGCCGTATTGCGTCAGAGTTTCTCCTGCTACAACAATTTTCACGCCGTCAGCGTACCCGACCTCCAGGATGAAGGGGAGTTCCGGCGTCAACGCGAGCGGGTATCCAACGACGAATTTGCCGGATGGTTGAGCGACCTCACCGAGAAACCACTCAGCCTCTACAAGGTAACGGTCACCTGTACGGAGAAAGAACTGATCGCATGGCTGGATCACGCGGCCAGCCTCGGCTGCAAGGACATCTTTCTCGTCGGTGGCGACTCAAGTGAAAAAAAATACAAACCGGGCGCATTGCAGGTTTGTGACGCGGCGTTACTCGCGCGCGACAAGGGGTTCAACTGCGGCGGCATCATTATTCCCACGCGTCGCCCGCAATTTGTCGCCCGCCCGGCATCGCTGGATGAAACCGAAAGAGTGTTATCCAAGATCAAGAGTTGTGGTTTTGTGTTTTTCAGCACGCAGATTCTGTACGAAGGCGAGTGGATGTGTTGCTTCCTGCTCGACCTGGTGCG
>CAYUDF010000140.1:0-6931 GCA_964443465.1 uncultured bacterium | reverse complement strand
GAGAAGGCCAGGAAAAAGCTGGACGATGTTGGCCGCCGTCTCGATCGTGCCCTCGAAGTGGCCGGCGAGGCGGAAAAAAAGGCGGCGCTGACCAACTGGCCGTTTCTGGAAGGCCTCGGCGAATTTGTGTTCAGAAACACCCGGGCGCAGGATCGCTACCTGTCGTGCCTGACCCCTTACCTTTTTGTCGGCGAAAAAGCCGCCGCCGCGGTGGCTTCGGCGGCCGTTATGTTTGTGGACGGAGCGTTGGACGGCCGCACGCCACACGTTGTATACTGTGTCTAATATGAAAATAGTGGTATTTGGCATTCATCCGGACGATATCGAGCTGGGGTGCGGTGGCACTGTCGCCAGAAGCACCAACCGGGGACACGAAGTCATACTCGTTGACCTGACCCGCGGCGAATCGTCCAGCAACGGCACTCCCGAACAACGCGAGGCGGAGTCGCGGGAGGCGGCGCGTATTCTGGGGTGCTCTACCCGCGAAAACCTCGGATTGCCGGATGCCGGTGTGAAAAGCGAGGACGCCGAACAGCAGCGAGCCGTGGTTTCCATTCTCAGAAAATGCCAACCCGACCTGATTTTAATTCCGCTCAAGGACGACCCGCACCCCGACCACGCGTCCGGCGGTGAACTGATCGAAAGGTCCGTCTACCTGGCGGGTATCAAGGGTTACCCGTCGGGGCAGGAAAACCGCAAGTGGACCCTGAAACAAGCCCTGATTTATCCGGGAAGGCGTGACGTGCGGCCGGACGTTGTTGTGGATGTGAGCGACACGTTTCAGACCAAGATGGACGCCATACTGGCCCACAAGTCCCAGTTTGCCGCGTTTGACGGGGCGGAAGCGACCCCCCTCAACCGTCCCGGTTTTCTCGATGTCGTGAAGGCGCGCGCCGTCACGTTCGGCCACCAGATCGGCGTCTCCTACGGCGAACCGTTTGCTTTGCTGAAACCGCTTGGAATTGACGACCTGACATTACTGGTCTGAGGAAACGATGAAAAACAACCATTTGAATATCGGTATTGTGTGTTACCCGACACCGGGGGGCAGTGGGGTGGTGGCGACCGAACTGGGCATGTCCCTGGCGCAGAGGGGGCATGACGTTCATTTCATCACAAACGGCCACCCGGCGCGCCTCAGCCATTTCGACGAAAATGTGTACCTCCACAAGGTCGAAACGGGGGATTATCCGCTGTTCCAGAACTACACCCCTTATTCTCTCAGCCTGGCCGTCAAGATTCGCGAGGTCGCGGTCAACCACGATCTCGACGTGGTGCACGTCCACTACGCGATACCCCACGCGGCGTCCGCCTATCTCGCGAAACAAATGCTCGGCCCCGACCGGATCCGTACGCTCACCACACTTCACGGTACGGATATCACCCTGGTCGGCATGATGCCGTCGTTTTTCGAGGTCACCCGATTTACCATATCCGTCAGCGACGGCATCACGGCGGTGTCAAATTTTCTGCGCGACGAGACCGTCGAGCAGTTCAAAGTCGACAAACCGATCGACGTCATCCACAACTTTGTTGACTCAGAGGAGTTCAGTCCAAAGTGTGATCCTGAGATCAAACGACGGCTGGCCCCCAACGGCGAACGACTGTTGATGCATGTTTCTAACTTTAGAAAAGTCAAGAATTTACCCGTTGTACTGAAAGTATTTAATGAAGTAAAAAAAGAACAACCGACCCGTCTGATACTGGTCGGCGACGGTCCCGAGATTGAAGCGACGGAACGCCTGGCGTCGGAACTGGGAATCGCCGAGGATGTGGTATTTCTCGGCGACCAGGAATATGTCGCCGAGATACTGCCCGTGGGCGACGTGTTTCTGCTGCCCAGCGAACACGAGAGTTTCGGACTGGCCGCACTCGAAGCGATGAGTTGCGGGGTGCCCGTTGTCGGGTCGCGCGTCGGTGGTCTGCACGAAGTCATCGTTGATGGGGAAACGGGGTTTTTATGCGATCCCCACGACGTTCAGTGCATGACCCGCCTGGTACTCTCTCTGTTAAAAAGCGAGGACTACCGGCGCAAGACGGGCGACAACGCCCGAAACCGGGCGATTGCGGAATTTGGACGCGACAAAATCGTGTCGCAATATCTGGACGTGTACCGAAACCTGTTGGAGAATCCCCAGCATGCCGAATGAACAGGCGAATACGGGTGGCGACAGCGAATCGCCCGTCAGCTTCTGGAGCGCTGTAGAACGGATTCGGGAGCGAGACAAGCGCTACTCGCCGGAAGCCTATGCGTTTGTCATGGATGGGCTGGATTTTGCCATTCAGCAGATCGGCAAGCGGCGCCACGTCAGCGCCGCGGAACTGCTGTCGTTCATGTGTAAATTCGCCAAGTCCCGGTACGGCGTGATGGCGTATACCGTTCTTTCCCGATGGGGGCTTCGGGGAACAGAAGATATCGGATCGGTGGTATACCGTTTGATCGACCAGCAGATACTTGCCGAACAACAGGGCGACTCACCGGCGGATTTCAGCGGTGTGTTCGATCTGCGCCGCCGCCTGGAAGATCAGTACTTCGAGATCCCGGATTTCCGGCGCCCGCCCGGCCCCGAATCTGGATGATTTTCTTTCATACAGTCAGAAACTGGACTTTCCGGCGTGTGGCGCGCCGAGACTCCTAACTGCCGTTCGAACTGTCCTTTTCGGCCCCGACGGGAAAATTCTTCCACTACACCCCGCCGATCACAACTTTGACCCCGGCTTGACCGCATCGTAACATCAGCAATACCAATGTGTTACATTGATATTAATTCTGTCGTTTGGTATGTTTCTTGCGTTTTGCCGTAACAGGTGGCGGACCGTTATGACGTCAACGACTTCTGGCGTGGTCACGGCCCGGCTCTTATATTGTATTTAGGAAATGGTTAACGCTTCTGCGCGTGAACTTTGTTTTAAAGCGGCCGTGAAAAAAACGGGCTGAACAGGAGGAAGTATGAGCGGCGCGAATGAGATCATCTCCCTCATCCAGTCTCGACAGGACACCAAAGAATTTCAGCAGATGAATTGGAGAGGAACGTTCCAGGACTATCTGGGCATCGTTGTGTCCAATCCGTCGGTGGTACGCACGGCGTATCAGCGGATTTACGACATGATCATGTCCTATGGAACGGAAGACTACACAGAACACAAGAAAAAGATAATACGGTACAAGTTCTTTGAGGACATCGAAACCGATGGGAACGACGCCGTATACGGCCTCGAGATCCCGTTGATGAAACTGGTTAACGTGTTCAAGTCGGCGGCACAGCGGCTTGGCACCGAAAAGCGGATTATTCTGCTCCACGGACCGGTGGGGAGCTCCAAGAGTACCATCGTCCGGAGACTGAAAAGAGGCCTTGAATTGTATTCGAAACGGGCGGAGGGGGCGTTGTACACGTTTTCGTGGCGCGACGAATCTGAAGAAGGCGAAGGCCAGTTCGTCGAAAGCCCTATGTACGAGGAACCGCTGAAACTGATTCCTCCGGCGTTCCGGCAGGAAGTTGAAGCCAAGCTGAATGCAACGATCGACGATCCGAAAAAACACATCCATATAGAGGGCGAACTTAATCCGGCCGACCGGTACCGGTTCAACCTGCTGATGACGCGCTACAACGGGGACTGGACAAAAGTCATCGAACACGTCCAGGTACGCCGCCTGGTTTTGTCCGAGAAGGACCGTATCGGGATCGGGACGTTTCAACCGAAGGATGAGAAGAACCAGGATTCAACCGAATTGACCGGGGACATCAACTATCGCAAGATCGCCGAATATGGCAGCGATTCCGATCCCCGGGCGTTCAATTTTGACGGCGAGTTCAACGTGGCCAACCGCGGGTTAATCGAGTTCATCGAGGTCCTCAAGCTGGACGTCGCGTTTCTCTACGATCTGCTGGGCGCGTCGCAGGAACACAAGATCAAACCGAAGAAGTTCTCGCAGACGGACATCGACGAAGTGATTATCGGTCACACCAACGAGCCCGAGTACCGCAAACTCCAGAATAACGAGTTCATGGAGGCACTGAGGGACCGGACGGTCAGGATCGATATTCCGTATATCACGCAGCTCGCCAACGAGGTCAAGATTTACGAGCGGGATTTCAACCCCGCAAGTATCCCCGGTGTACACATTGCGCCGCACACCGTGGAAACAGCGTCGATGTGGGCTATCCTCACACGGCTGGAGGAACCCAAGAAAGCGTCGCTCAACCTGATGCAGAAGATGAAGCTGTACAACGGTCAGACGCTTCCGGGATTCACCGAAGAAAATATCAAGGAGCTTAAAAAAGAGACGGAACGCGAAGGAATGGACGGAATATCTCCGCGTTACGTCCAGGACAAGATTTCGAACACGCTCGTTGATGAAGAGGCCGAAGGCTGTATCAATCCGTTTATGGTGATGAACGAACTCGAAGCCGGGCTCGATCACCACTCCCTGATTAATTCCGATGAACAGCGTAAGAAGTTCAAGGAGCTCCTGGGGCTTGTCAAGGAGGAGTACGAGGACATCGTGAAAAACGAGGTTCAGCGGGCGATCTCCGCGGACGAGGAGGCGATCAAACGGTTGTGCGCCAACTACATCGATAATATCAAGGCGTATACCCAGAAGGAAAGGGTCAAAAACAAGTTCACGGGCGCGGACGAAGAGCCCGACGAACGCCTGATGCGATCGATCGAGGAGAAGATCGGCATCCCCGAAAACCGCAAGGACGACTTCAGGCGTGAGATCATGAACTATATCGGCGCGCTGTCACTCGAGGGAAAATCCTTCGATTACACGACCAACGCGCGGCTGCAGAAAGCCCTGGAGCTGAAACTGTTCGAGGATCAGAAGGACACAATCAAGTTGACCAACCTGGTGTCCAACGTTGTTGACAAGGAGACGCAGGCGAAAATCGACGTGGTGAAGCAACGGCTGATCCGGAACTTCGGTTATAACGAGGTGAGCGCGACAGACGTACTTAACTATGTTGCCAGCATCTTCGCCCGGGGGGACACAAAAGAGCAGTCGTAAGGAGTGTCCTTCATGGTACAACGGATTGACCGGGACCTCGGGCGGTTTAAAAAAATCACCCGCGGGGTCATTAAAAAAGAATTGCGCAAATACATGTCGACGGGCGAGCTGATCGGCAAAAAGGGGAAAAACATTGTTTCGATCCCCATCCGCCAGATCGAACTGCCCAACTTCAGGCACGAGACGCGCAAGCAGGGCGGCGTCGGACAGGGCGAAGGAGAACCTGGACAGCCCATCGGAGCCGGCGAAGGCGAAGAAGGCGCCGGCGAAGCGGGAGATTCTCCCGGGCGCCACATGCTCGAAGTTGACGTTACGCTCGAAGAACTGGCCGAGATCATGGCTGAGGAACTCGAGCTACCCAATATCAAGCCCAAGTCCAGGCACAGCATCGAAGCCGAGGCGGGACGGTATACAACGATCGCCCGGGCCGGCCCGGAATCCCTCCGGCATTTCAAACGCACTTTCAAGACAGCGCTCAAACGACAGATTGCGTCGGGAACCTACGACCGGAAACGGCCGGTGATCATCCCCGTCAAGGAGGATCGCCGCTACCGGGCTCGCAAGACGATTCGCCTGCCCGAAACCAACGCGGCCATTATTTACGTCATGGACGTGTCTGGTTCCATGGGAGACGAACAGAAGGAAGTCGTCCGCAATGAGTCATTCTGGATCAACATGTGGCTGCAATCGCAGTACAAGGGCCTGGAGACTCGTTACATCGTCCACGACGCCGAAGCGCACGAAGTGGACGAACACACTTTTTTCCACACAAGAGAAAGCGGCGGGACGCGGATATCATCGGCGTACACGCTGTGCACCGAAATAATTGACGAAAACTATCCGCCCGACGATTGGAACGTTTATATTTTCCATTTTTCCGACGGCGACAACTGGGGCGGTGGCGACACGCAGATCTGCCTGAAGGTGCTGGAAGAGCGGATCCTGCCGGAAATCAACCTGTTCTGTTACGGACAGGTCGCCAGCCCGTACGGCAGTGGCGCGTTTATAAAAGACCTGCGTTCGGCTTTCGAGAATACAGATAACCTGGTCCTCTCTGAAATCAACAGCCGCGACGAGATCTACGACTCGATCAAGTCGTTCCTGGGGAAGGGAAAATGATCGACAAAGAACAACTCGGCGATCTGATCAAGGAGATCGAGGGATACGCCCGCGGGTACGGGCTCGATTTCTTTCCCGTCATTTTTGAAATGCTCGACTGGGAAGAAATCAACATGGTGGCCAGCTACGGCGGTTTTCCGATCCGTTACCCCCATTGGCGCTTCGGAATGCAGTACGAGTACATGGACAAGAGCTATGGATACGGACTGCACAAGATATACGAGATGGTCATCAACAACAATCCCTGTTACGCGTATCTGCTCAACAGCAACCAGCTGGTGGACCAGAAACTGGTGATCGGCCACGTGTACGCGCACTGTGATTTTTTCAAGAACAACGCCTACTTCGCCAATACCAACCGTAAAATGATCGATGAGATGGCCAACCACGGAAATCGTATTCAGAACTACGCGGCGAAGTACGGTTTTGACGTGGTCGAGGAATTTGTTGACGTGTGCTCCTCGATCGACAACCTGATCGACCCGAACGCCCTGTTTGACGACAACCACAACACCCGCTCGGACGCGGTTGAAACGCCCCCGCAACACGAAAGTATGCACAAGCTGAAGAGTAAATCCTACATGGATCCGTACATCAACCCGCCGGAATATCTGGAGAAGAAAAAGGAAGAGATGCGCCTCGCCCGCGAGGAAGCGCAGCGATTTCCACCGTCGCCGATCAAGGACATCATGATGTTTCTGGTGGAGTTTGCCCCGTTACCCGGCTGGAAGCGCGATATCCTGTCCATGATTCGCGAGGAGGCGTACTACTTTGCACCCCAGGGTATGACCAAGATAATGAACG
>CAYUDF010000139.1:0-6955 GCA_964443465.1 uncultured bacterium | reverse complement strand
CCATGATGGCGGAGCGAAGGTTTTGATTCTGCGACCCGACGGTGAGGTAAAACATGATCTTCTCCTCTACCTCAGGTGTCAAGGTCTCGCGCCATTGTTGCGCCAGCGCCATGGCAGGTTCCGTCAATAGCGGCCGCAGTTCCTTGACGCCGAGGCCGTCCTCCTTGCGCGCGCTCTGCTCCGCGCGAAGCATGGAGTAGTCGTAGATCAGCCGCTCCCAGCCCGGTAGGGGAAGCAGCGTCTCGAGCGCTTCTTTCGAGGCAAAGAATTGAGCTTTCATGTGCAGCTTTGGCAAACGCTTGTCTACGTCTTCGCTCAGGTAATCCTCGTGGTAGCCCTCGGCGACGAGAACGGAATCCAACCGGGCGACCATGTTGTACACGGCCGGATCGAAAGGAAAAACCGTCCGGAAAAACGGGTCATCTATAACCGTCTGCCGGAATTGCTCGGACCGACCGACCACGTCGCCGATATCGACGTTTAACGCATAGATACCGACCCGGAGCTTGCCGCCGGCCGCGGTGATTTCGTCGTCCATGTGGTTTTGAAACACGACCAGGCGTCCCAGCAACTCGGCGGACCGCGACAACAGCGGCGCGGCGGCGGCGGGAGCGTTGTCCTTGGCCGGCGCTACGGGCAGCACCCAGCAACCGCGCAGTGCCGCGCCCGCGACCAGCCCGCCCCAAACGAAGCTGTTCCAGATGGAATCCGGCATGTAGAGGTGCGAGCCAGGAGGCATCAGGTTATAGAGTGTGGCCTTGATTATGTTGGCGCGTTTGTCGGCGTACCCGGTCTGGTTGTGTGCCTGAAGTGCTGTCGCGGTCCAGCCGTCTGCGCGCAGCTCCTCGAGCCGTTTTCCATAGTCGCGTGGTTTGGGGAGCGGCCTCAGCGGCAATGGAATGTCCCGCTTGCTGTATCCCTGCGAGAGCAGCAGCTCGCGCGCCGCGTCTTTCAGCGTCACCAGGAAAGGCCCGCGTCCGAGGATCGCGCGATCGTCCCATGTTGGCCCGGTGTACTGTTCGCCCACTCCCATGCCCGTATACATTGCCTCGCCCTTCCCGGGGTCGATTTCCGTCACGTCGTAAAACGTGATCTTGCGGTGGTCGCGCATAAGGAGATCCGGAATGAACCACATGCCACCGATCAGGTGCCGGCTCCGATACGTGAGGTCCGTCGGATTGGTGATGCTGACGTGCACCTTGATCTTGTTTTTCAACCACTCGTCGCCGTGAGCGCGCTTGCCCGCCTGGAGCAACTGGGACTGTTCGACGGCCCGCCGCAGTTCCTCCTGGGTCTCGCGGAGTTTGTCGGACCACTCGGCGTATTCCTTGGGCAGCTTCACCTCGTGATGGAGTGGATCCTCCAATAGTGTGAGCCAGAATCGTCCGTCGTTCGCTTCATAAAAGAACTGGTCCAGGAAGATCATATACGTGGGAATACGCCACGTCGTGTCGTAGTTCTTGACCGCGTCGATCAACGCCTGGAGGTACACCTCCCGCGTCATGCGGTAGCCGATCAGGTCCGGGTTGCCGGCGTGGTTCTTGCCGTCGTAGTCGTGAATCCACAGGACGTGATAATCCTCCGCCTCGGCAATCATCCGGGCCAGCTCCGTGGTGAACTGCTCGTTGATGACGTAGTGGACGTCGTTCGCGTCGCTGAATTTCTGCTGCAGGGCCGCCTCTATCACGGCGTCCAACTCCTCGTGTGAATCCACCTCGTCCGGTTTCAGGGCCCAGTGCAGCGGTAGCCACACGAGCCGCGAGTCGCCCCAGCGTTCGCGAAGCGCCTTGCGATTCGCCTCGAAATGCCGCAACAGGGTATCGAAGACATAGGTGAGCGCGGGACGGTACCGCGGCTCGACTTCCGGAAATGACTCCACGTACCGGTTGAACACGGTCATACACGCCTGTTCGTAGCCGACCAGGGAATCGTTTTTCTTGCGCTGACCGAGCAGGCGGTTGTACGGGAAGATTATCTCCTCTCGGGCAACCTCGCGTGCGCCGCGCGCGATGTAGGCCCCGAACGCCAAACCGTCTTCGCTATTGGCGTCACGCCCCGCCGCCAGAGCGAACGACCGTTCGAGTTCTGTGTGGTACCGATCGATTTCCGACGCAAAGGTGTGGCCGGCGGAGTACAGGGCGTCTTTCGAGTTTATGTGGTCCTTGTAGATATTCAACGCTTCCAGAAATGCTGCCTTGTGCTTCTCGTCGTTCCCGCCGTCCTGATCGAAGTAGGGCGTGGTAAAGCGGGCGATCCATTCGGCCGCGTGCTCCAGACAGTTGAGGGACTCCTGGAGCTCCGGCCCCGGCTCGTAGATAGGCACTTCGGGATTTGATGTTTTCGGCAGGGCCACGTGGGGTTCGTGCGGTCGTGTCTTTCCCATGTGGGGTTGACCGAGCGGAATCTGGAGGCCAAAGCTGAAGGAGTGGTCCCGTCCCGGGTAGTAGTCCACGCGAAAGTAACTGCCGTGGCCGATCACGCCGCCGCGTCGCAATCCCGGCGTGAGAGACAGTACGAAGTCGAATTCATTCTTTCGAATCGAGTAGTCGGCGCCGGCCTGAAGCGCGAAGAACCGCGTGGCGCCCATGATACGGCCGCCGCCATCGAAGTCTTCCAGGGTGGTCGCGTAGGCCTCGCCCACGAGAGCCAGTCCGCCGTAGTTGGGATTCATCAGGTCGCGGTACAATCCTGCCAGGAGCTGCGCTCCTAGTTCCTCGTCGTCCTGCCGCCCCCAATCCAGCATTAGTCCCGCGTACGGCTGCCATTTCAACGGTTGCCCCATCGACCTGACCGTTTCACCCTTGACGGGCACCGATGCCGGTTGCGCGAAGGCAATCCTGGAGGTCCCGGGGAGACACGGAACAGCCACCAGTAGAGCAAGAAGCACGACGAGGATCAAGCCGTGCGTCGACCGTTGCCGCGGCGAATCGTTTTTAGACATCAGTATACAGTATGCACTTGTCATTATATTAAACAGAGTACCTCCCCAGCATAAAACAGTGCTATCCCACTATGGTGGTATATAGGTCTGTTGGAAAAACGGCCAATTGCTGTTTTTTCAGGAGATATGGGCCACGATCTGGTATACTTTTCCTTCGCTGCAGTTAATCAGATGTAAACACTGATGTTACACCTGAAACTGTGCTGCTTCAGCGGTCGGGCAACAGCGATTATGAAATCTACGCGTAAAGACATAATTTATCGGGGCAACTCGATACTCTCCGTTGAAACTCTGACGGATTACTCCGTTCCGGTGGTCGTCAAAAAGTCCTCCAAACGCCACGCATCGGCGCGGATTTTTCGATCGTTGGAAAGAGAATTCGAGATGACCCGATCCCTTGACACCGTCGAGGGTGTCCGCAAGGTCCTGGGGCAGCGCGCGATCGAAAATCAGCCGGCCCTGATCCTGGAATATATCGATGGGGAGACCCTGCAGGACTACGTCTCGAGAAACACACTCAGCCTGCGCAAAAAATTAGAAATAGCCGTCGATCTGGCCCGCATCCTCGGAAAGATCCACCAGCAGAACGTTATCCATCTGGATCTAAACAGTAAAAACTTACTCGTCGAAAACAAACAGCAGGCGGTCCGTTTTATCGATCTGGGCGCTGCTTCCCGCATTGACGGTACAGGCGAAAACAAAGTACGGCCCGACCAGGTACTGGGAACCCTGCCGTACATCTCACCGGAGCAGACCGGGAGAATCAACCGCGCCATGGATGAACGCTCGGATCTGTATTCTCTGGGGGTGGTTTTGTATGAACTTTTGACCCGGCAGTTGCCGTTCGATTCAAAGGATCCGGCCAAGCTAATCCATCACCATATTACCAGGAGACCGGTCTCGCCATCTAAGGTATCGCCAGAGATCCCTGAGGTGATCAGCTCTATCATTCTAAAGCTGCTTAGAAAAAATACAGAGGACCGTTATCAATCGGCAGCCGGGGTTCTGGCCGATCTGGAAAAATGCTTAAAGCGATTGAGGCCGGACAATACCATCGAAGCATTCCCGTTGGGAAAGGCCGATTATACCGGCCGGCTGAGATTTCCTCAGAAGCTCTATGGCCGTGAAAGCGAATTGAACGAACTGGTGAGTGCTTTCGAAAGCGCATGCCGAGACACCTCCACTCTGGTGTTTGTCAGCGGTTATTCAGGTATAGGTAAGACGGCTCTGGTTGAAGAGATTCAACGACCGGTATCTGAGAAGCGCGGCTACTTCATGAAGGGAAAATTCGACCAGTACCTGAGAACCACACCATATTCAGCTTTTGCCCAGGCGTTTGTATCATTTGTATCCCGGATTCTGGCTGAACCGGAAAAGAACTTCAGCGAGTGGCGCGACAGAGTTCAATCGGCCGTAGGCGATCTGGGTAAAGTAATCACAGAGGTTGTTCCGGCCCTGGAAGATCTCATCGGCACGCAGCCAGATGTGCCTCAATTGGGAGGCCAGGAAGCCGAAAACCGGTTCAATTATGTCTTTATGAATTTTCTTTCTGCCGTCGCCACTTCAAAGCATCCACTGGTTTTGTTCATCGATGACGTGCAGTGGATCGATGCGGCGTCGCTCAGGTTGCTCCAGGTGATCCGGTCTGAGTTTGATCAACCCGGATTTCAGGTTATCTGTGCTTACCGCGACAATGAAGTGGATGTTGCCCATCCGCTCATGGCGATTATAAGCGACCGGGAAACGAAGGGCATGCAGGTTCGAATATTAAAACTCGAAAATCTGACGCAGGAACAGCTCGAAACACTTCTGTCGGATACGCTGAGATCCCGTGACGACATTGCGGAACTTGGTTCGAATATCTACAAAAAAACACAAGGTAACCCGTTCTTCTCGCGTAGATTGCTCTCCTCACTGAATCAAGAAGGTCATGTTTACTATGATTACGAAATGGACGGCTGGAAGTGGGATATCAACGATATTAAAGCAGAGTTAATAGCAGATAATGTAGCCGATCTCCTGGCAAAGACAATCGCGCAATTGCCCGATGAAACAAAAGACATCCTGAAACTTGCAGCCTGCATTGGCAACCGATTTGACATTCCAATCCTTGCGATGATCTCCGGCCTCCCGGAGCAGGAGGTCATCGATTTACTCCACGTGTCTACGAGCGGACAATATGTTTTCGGATCGGGCGATGCCTACGAGTTTGTGCACGACCAGGTGCAACAAGCTGCGTATGCGGCGATCGATGCTGATGGCAGAACCCGGAAACACCTGGAAATAGCACGCTTGCTGTTTGCCGGTACCGACCAGACAAAAATCGAAGAACGGGTCTTTGATATTGTCACTCATTATAATCTGAGCGTGGATTTGCTGACTGATCCGGCGGAGAAACTTAGAGTGGCGAAATTGAACCTGCAGGCGGGGCGTAAATCAAGGAACTTGCCAGCTTTTGCCGCCTCCGCCGAATACCTGCAACAAAGTGTCTCTCTTCTGGGTGAGAGCGGCTGGCAAAACCACTACAGGCTGACTCTGGATGTTCATAATGCATTGATTGAAGCGTGTCACCTCAGCATTCAGAACGAGGAGGTTTCGGCGCTCTTCGACACGATTCTGAGCAGGGCGAAAGAGGTCGTCGACTTGCGAGTCGCTTTCCAGGCGATGATCTCGATGAAAATAGGTCAAAACGAGATGAGTGAAGCAATCTCGATTGCAGAAGATTACCTTGAACGACTCAACATCAATTTCGACACCGAACTTACATCTAAACTGTCCGTTGACGAACTGTACGATCTCCCACGCATTGAAGACGAAGAGAAGAACGCGGGACTTGAAATCCTGGTGACGCTAGCCGTTCCCATACTCTTGACGATCCCGGAACGAATTCCGTCACTCTTATACACGATGTTAAACATAATATGTCGATACGGCAACAGTGCCGCCTCGAGTTTTGCCGTGACGTATTACGCGTCGCTTCTTTGCCAGGAAGGAAAGTATCAAGAGGGGAATGTCTACGGCCAACTGGGATTGGCCCTTCTCGACAAGTTCGAATCTCGGGGTATGGCCTCGAAGATCATCAACCTACAAAGCGTGAATATTCGTCACTGGGAGTGCTCGGTCCATGACCTGACAGAGCCGTTGAAGAAATACGCTTACAGCGGCTTACAGGAAGGTGATTTTGAATGGGCTCTTTACTGCCTTGGAATCCGTACGGTCTTCTTGTGGTGTGTCGGAGAGCGTCTGCCGGTCTACGCGGAAGAAGCCGAGGAATGCATCAAGATGTGCGAAAGCATGAACCGGGAAGTCACGCTGCTTATGGTTTCACTGTTCGCTCAGGCCGCATCGAGCTTGACAGGAGAATCGGAATATACAAAGAAACTCGAGGGTAATTGGTTTTCTGAAGACCGCATGTTGGCCAAACTGAAGGGCAACGTGTTTGGGTTGTCATTTTACAGATTGGCCAAAATGACGCTTTGCTATCTGTTCGGGGACTACGAACAAGCCTGCCAGCACGTCGACGCGGCGTTGAAAATTCGGAGTGGCATTGGTCCGCATTACGTTATCACGAAGATTTCCTTCTTTGGCGCCTTATCTTACATCGCCGGCTTGAAGGATGCCGGTAATGAATCCGAAAGGAAGGACCGATCAGAGAAGCTGGAACAGCTCGAAGGGGAAATGAAGTTGTGGGCTGAGACGGCACCTATGAACTATCAGCATGAGTACGATTTGTTGCGGGCCGAAAAATGTCGCGCTACCAACGATCACTGGAATGCCGTGCGATCCTACGAAAAAGCCATCAAGGGTGCCAATGACGGCAAAATTATTCACGAAGAAGCTCTGGCGAACGAATTGTTCGGTCAATTCTGGCTGGAGCAGGGAAACGACGAGATAGCCGAATTGTACATGCGCGAGGCGTGCGCGCTTTACCGTCAATGGGGAGCGGATGCCAAAGTCGATCACCTTAAAAAAAGCTATCCGCAATGGTTTCAGACCCAAACCGGCATCGCCGGG
>CAYUDF010000138.1:0-6960 GCA_964443465.1 uncultured bacterium | reverse complement strand
ACGTTCGCTGTGTACTCTCGCGCCGGCGCAGAAAAAGGGGACAGATAGTACCCTTCAATTCCGGCCGCTTTCCATTCATCGACGGACCGGTCGTCCATGCGCGAGCCGGTCCAATCGGTCATCAGCCAGTCCGGGTGGGCGGATACGACGTGTCCGGGCGGGTAAACGGCTTTACCATTTGACCACACGTAGAAAATGTTGCACCACGCGTGCACGGCGATTCCCGCGTCGTGCGCACGATCAATCAGGTATTGAAGTGGGTCAAAATCGTCCAGGGAATACCGGAGGCGGTCAGACGGCGGATCGTATGAGGATTTATAGTACGCGTCACCGCGGCCGCGAACCTGGACAAAAACAATCTGGAACCTGCACTGCGCCGCGAAATCGACACAACGATCGATATCGCCGGGAGTCGTTAACGCGTCGCGAACCACCCATAGCGCCCGGATCTCATCGCTCGGCTGGATGGTCGTATTCCTCGCCAGCTTGCGGAGGTAGGGACCACCCTGCCGGCTCACCCCCGGCTCGAGGGTTTGTTCCTGCGCAAACACAACAGCCCCTCCGTTCGAGAGGGGCTGCAGCGCACTAACGAATATACAGATTACCAGAATCCAGTGGAACCGCCGCAGGGTACGCCCTCCAGAGGTTAATCCTTTTTCCCGGACTTCTTCGTGGCCGAGGTCTTGGATTTGGTTTTTGCCTTCGTGGTTTTGGTCGCCTTTTTGGTCTTTTCTGACTTGCCGGGCTTATCTTTCTTTGCGTCCGCCGTTTTCTTCGTCGCCTTGGACTTCGATTTGGCTTTCGTTTTCGTTTCCTTCTTGCCTTTGGCAGTCGTTTCTTCTTCTTCCGCCTTTTTTGCGGCAGGGGCATCCGTCTTTTCGGTACCAACGAGCTCGAGCAGAACGGTCCGGGCATTGTCGCCGAGACGGTTATTCATCTTGATGATACGTGTGTAACCGCCGTCGCGGCCCATGAAATGGGGCGCCAGTTCTTCGAACAGTTTTCTCAGAACCTTCATCTTGCGGACGTATCGCCCCGCCTGCCGCCAGTGCGCAAGCGCTACGGCTTCCTGCTGCCGCGCCTCGTCTTCTTTCCCCGCTTCCTTGAGGGTTAGGCCCTCCTGGTGCGCAGTGTATCCCTTGCGCGCACGGGTGATCAGACGTTCGGCCAGACGCCTGGCTTCCTTGGCCTTTGCATCGGTTGTGGTAATTCGCTCGTGTTCAAAAAGCGACATTACCATGTTGCTCAGCATCGCCTTACGGTGTGAAGCCGTACGGTTGAGCTTGCGATGATCAACGCGGTGTCTCATTCTATTTCCCTCTCAAAAATATCTACAACAGTGGCCTATGCCTGCTCGACAACCGCGGTCGATTCGGCCTGTTCCGGATCGGGTGCCTTACCGGCGATGATTGAATCTACGTCCATACCCAGGTACAGACCCATCCCGGCGAGAATCTCTGCAATTTCTTTCAAGCTCTGTTTGCCGAAGTTCCGGTATTTGAGCATTTCCGACTCCGACCTGGACACCAGGTCGCCAAGTGTCTTTATATTTGCACGGCGAAGACAATTGCCGGAACGAACGGATAGCTCGAGTTCTTCGACGCTGCGGCCCAGAAGATCGCGCAGTTTTTCGACTTCCTCGTCTACTTCTTCGGTTTCCTCTTCTTTCATCTGAGCTTCATCGAACTTGATGAACAGAAGCATGTGGTCCTTGATGATCTTCGCGGCAAATCCAAGCGCGTCTTCGGGATTAACGCTGCCGTCGGACGCTATTTCAAGCACCAGGCTGTCGTAATCCGTGCGCTGACCGACGCGAGTGTTTTCCACCGCGTAGGCAACCTTGCGAATCGGCGCAAAGTTAGAATCAATCGGAATCAATCCGATATCGTAGTCTTCGAGTACATGGGTTTCCGCCGGCACGTAACCGCGGCCATGTCCAACGAGAATTTCCATTTCGACTTCTGTTTCCTCTGTAGCCGTGCAGATCAACAGGTCTTTGTTGATGATCTGGATGTCGGCGTCTTCGGTAATATCCTCAGCCGTCACAGGCCCCATCTTCTTTACCTTCAGACTCAGAAACTTGGGCGTGTCGCAATGCATAATGATGACAAGCTGTTTGAGGTTGAGAATAATATCGGTCACATCCTCAACCACACCCGGGATGTTGCTCAGTTCATGCAGGATACCATTGATACGTACGGCGGTAACAGCCGCGCCCTGAATCGAGGAAAGCAGTGTTCTACGCAGGGCGTTGCCAAGCGTCAAACCGAACCCTCTTTCCAGCGGCTCGATGATAAAACGGCCGCTCATCGGGCTCTCAGAGTCTCCCTCACGGATTATCTCTTTCGGCATTAAAAGATTACGCCATTTCATGGATAGCTCCTCCTCTAGGGGCTTACTTAGAATAAAGCTCGACGATCAGCTGTTCCTCAACCGGAACCGAGATCGAATCGCGTCCGGGCACCTCGAGAAATTCGCCCTGGAGCTTGTTGGTGTCGATTTCAAGGTACGAAACCATCTGACGCGAATCGACATTTTTAATGGATTCCTGTATCACGAACAGGTCTTTACTCTTGGCCCGCGGCGATATCACGTCGCCCGGCGACACCAGATAACTCGGGATATTGACCGGCTTTCCGTTAACCTGAAAGTGGTTGTGACGGATAAGCTGCCGCGAGGTCGCCCGTGACGTCGTAAAACCCAGACGATAAACGACGTTGTCGAGGCGCCTTTCAAGAATTTGCAGCAGGTTGGTACCGGTTATACCTTTCTGCGAAGCGGCCTTGGCGAAGTAGTTGCGGAACTGCTTCTCCAACAGACCGTACATACGTCTCAGTTTCTGCTTTTCACGCAACTGGGTGTTGTACTTGGATGGTTTACCCCTGCGTCCCCGACCATGCTGTCCGGGCGGATAAGCTCTTTTTTCGATGGCGCACTTGTTGGAGAAACAACGATCGCCTTTAAGAAACAGCTTGTCGTTCTCGCGCCGGCACAATTTGCACTTTGCGTCTGTATACCTGGCCATTTGGTTATACTCTCCTGCGTTTCTTCAACCGGCAGCCGTTGTGAGGGATCGGCGTACAGTCCTTGACCCCTGTCACTTCGAGACCTGCCGCACGGAGCGAGCGGATCGCCGCTTCGCGGCCCGCACCCGGACCCTTGATCCAGGCTTCCACTTTTTTCATTCCCATTTCCATCACTTCCCTGGCGCACCGGTCGGCGGCCTGCTGAGCGGCGTACGGAGTGCTCTTGCGAGACCCCTTGAAACCAACCGCACCGGGGCTGGCCCACGCCACAACACCGCCCTTCATGTCGGTTATTGTGATGATTGTATTATTGAAAGACGACTTGATGTGGGCGATACCCGCCACATCTACCTTTTTGGCTTTTTTCTTTTTGCCGCCTTTTTTCACCGGTTTTGCCAAGACTATTCCTCCTGAATTTGTCTCAATATTGATAGCAATTGCGGGAATTATGCTGCGACGCTCCTTGCGTCACAGTATAAATTGCCGCGCGTATTGCTGCAGTCTTGACACCCGTGAGGCTTCAACGACTCAGGTGTCCAGACTGTCAGCAATACTATTTTTTCTTCTTTGCTCCCGGGCGCGTCTTGGGGCCCTTGCGCGTACGCGCGTTGGTGCTGGTGCGCTGTCCGTGCACCGGCAACCCCATCTTGTGACGCCGACCGCGGTAGCAGTTGATATCCATGAGCCTCTTTATGTTGAAACTCACTTCCGTGCGAAGTTCACCTTCGACTTTGAAGTCATTTTCGATAATGTTACGAATCGTGATGCTTTCCTCTTCACTCAGGTCCTTGACCCGGGTGCTGTGGTTCACACCAGCTTTGTCGCAGATTTTCAAGGCGGAGGTCGAACCGATACCAAAGATATAGGTCAAACTCACAATAACCCGCTTGTCGTTGGGGATATCAACACCAGCTATACGAGCCACTTACACTCTCTCCTTTGTGAACGGCGCAATAAATCGCAGACGTCGGGCGATTAGCCCTGGCGCTGCTTGTGCCGTTTGTTTTCGCAGATCACACGAATGACGCCTTTGCGCCGTATGATCTTGCATTTCATACACATTTTTCTTACTGAACTGCGTACTTTCATATTAGTCACCCACCGCTATTTGTACCGGTAAACAATCCGGCCCTTGGTCGGATCGTACGGTGAAATCTCCAGGGTTACCCGGTCTCCCGGCAGAATTTTGATAAAATGCATCCGCATTTTTCCGGATACATGAGCCAGCACAATATGATTGTTTGCCAGCTCGACACGAAACATTGTGTTTGGCAATGCTTCGACGACCGTACCTTCTACTGTTATTGCTTCCTCTTTGGCCATACGTCAGCGCGTCAGAATACGCGGTTCCTCCTTCGTTATGGCAATTGAATCTTCAAAGTGCGCGGACAACGACCGATCTGCTGTCACGATCGTCCATCCATCCTCCAGTGTAAAAACATCAGAACCGCCGATGTTGATCATCGGTTCGATCGCCAGTACCAGCCCCTCTTTGAGCTCGGGTCCCTGCGCCGGCGGCCCGAAATTCGGAACCTGCGGTTCCTCGTGCATCTGCTGGCCGATTCCGTGTCCGACCAGCGATCTTACTACCGAATACCCTTCCTTCTTCGCCTTGCTTTCGACGGCGTGGGAGATATCCGACAGCCGGTTTCCCACCCTCGCCTTTGCAATTCCGAGATCAAGGGCTTCCTGCGTAACCTCGAGCAGCCTTTCGGCTTCTGCCGAGATATCGCCAACCGGAATCGTCCGGGCGGCATCCGCGTAATACCCATCCTTCAGCACGCCAATATCGAGGCCGACAATATCGCCGTTCTCGAACTGCTGTTCCCCCGGAATCCCGTGAACGACCTCGGCGTTAACCGATACGCAGGTCGATGCCGGAAACCCCTGGAAACCCTTGAAGGCCGGCTTGGCCCCGTGGCTGAGGATGATTTCCTCAATCTTTTTGTCCAGCTCACCGCGGGTTTTGCCCTGCTTCAGGAATCCGCGAGCAAACTCGAAACATTCTTTTAAAATCGCCCCATTAGCGGCCATGACGTCGATTTCAGAGGGCGACTTTAGAATTATCATTGAATCACGCGCTCAATTTCTTTGGTTACATCGTCGATCGGCAGGCTTCCGTTCACCTTGTGGATCTCGATTTTTCCCTCGTAATGCTCAAGAATCGGCATCGTCTGGTCCTGATAAACATCCAGGCGATTGGCAATGGTCTCCGGCTGGTCGTCCTTTCGGTGTACCAGCTCCGTGCCGCAGTTGTCGCACACACCCTCTTTGGCGGGCGGCAGATTGATCACGTTGTAGACCGCTTTGCAGCTCGGGCACGACCGGCGCGCCGAAAGCCTTTCTATGATCGCGTCGCGATTGACTTCCAGGACCACAACACCATCGATGTTGTCACCCGCATCGGCCAGCAAGCCGTCGAGAGCCTGAGCCTGGCCCACCGTCCGCGGGAAGCCGTCCAGCATCCAGCCCTGGAGCTTGTCGTCGGCCTTCACACCGGACACCGTTTCCTTGATCAGTTCGAGAACGATCTCGTCGGAAACGAGTTCGCCGGCGGCCATAATGCTTTCAACCTTTTTTCCGAGTTCCGTTTTGCGGGCGACGGCATCCCGAAGCAGATCACCTGTGGAGATGTGCTTCAGGGTGAAACGGTCTCTCAACCGTTCCGCCTGCGTGCCTTTTCCCGAACCCGGAGCACCGAACAATACGAGATTCATGGTAACCGTTATCCTCTTCGTCCCTTGAGCCGTCCGTGTTTTACAAATCCGTCATAGTGCCGCATCAGCAAGTGCGACTCGATCTGGCGCAGCGTGTCGAGCACGACACCCACAACAATCAGCAATCCGGTGCCGCCGAAGTAGAACGGCACGTTGGCCCGGGTCATCAGGACGTCGGGCAGAATCGCGATAAAAGCCAGAAAGAACGCGCCGGGCAATGTAATTCGAGTCAAAATCCTGTCGATGTACTCGGCCGTGCGTTTGCCCGGTCTGATCCCCGGAATAAATCCGCCCGACTTTTTCATGTTGTCGGCCATATCAACGGGGTTGAGTACGATCGCCGTGTAAAAATACGTAAAGAATATAATGATCAACGCGTACAGAATGATGTAAACCGCGTGACCGGGCGACAACCACATCGTGATCACCTGTAAAAACGAAATATCCTGAAAAAACGCCGCCAGCGTGCCGGGAAACATGATCAACGATTGCGCAAAAATAATCGGGATCACGCCGGCCACGTTAACACTCAACGGAATATGGCTCGCCTGTCCACCGTAGATCTTGCGCCCCACCACGCGTTTAGCGTACTGGACGGGTATCCTCCGTTGGCCCTGCGTGACGAAGATGATACCGGCGATCACCAGGACCATCATTGCCAGCAGAAGAACCAGCTTAAACGGCGACATCTGGCCCAACTGCAGAGCTCGCCAGGTATTAAGCGTGTCCGACGGGTATCGCGCGATAATGCCGATCGTGATAATCAGCGAAATACCGTTACCAATACCACGGTCACTAATCTGCTCACCCAGCCACATCACAAACACCGTACCCGCCGTAAGCGTCAATACGGTGAGCAGACGGAACCCCATGCCGGGAAACATCGCCGCACTCCGGCCGCTGGGTCCCGTCAGGGACTCGAGGAAAATGGCGATACCAAAAGCCTGGACCGCGGCCAGCACAACGGTTCCGTAACGGGTGTACTGGGTGATCTTCTTACGGCCTTCATCGCCTTCCTTGGCCAGTTTCTCAAAATACGGGATAACGGCCTGAAACAACTGCAGAATAATCGACGCGCTGATGTAAGGCATGATTCCCAACGCGAAGATTGTCGCCTTCTGCAAGTTACCGCCCGCAAACAGGTCGTAGAGACCCAGAATCGTGCCTCGCTGACGCGCGAAAAACTCGGTGAGCACGGATGCATCTACACCGGGTGT
>CAYUDF010000137.1:0-6969 GCA_964443465.1 uncultured bacterium | reverse complement strand
GGAAGGGTGAAAAAAGGCGGGTCCGGATCGATAGTGGAGTCCGGTGGAGGGAGGAACGTACGGAACCGCTACTCCCATATCGGTCCGCAACCATATGATTATTTAGGTGGTTAGTATACAGCAAATTGTGGACGATTGTGTCCATAATTTACAGAAATTGAACCGGCCCTTCTCCCGGAGACGTTGAACTCGCGTTCTATTCAACCAGGAAAGTATATTCGTGGAGTGGCGAATCGCCATCCGCCGCCGTCACTTCGATCCGGTAGCGTCCCGCGTTGAGCGAACCGGCAGAGAGCAACAGTGTGGCCATTTCGCGGTCGTTGAAGTCGTCGAATCGATCGTTTTTGTAGATGACCTGCCCATCCTCTGTTTTAACAACCACTCGATAGGTCTGGCCGTCGCGGGCGCCCGCGATTCGAAACATCACGACCAGTGGTAAACCGGAATCAACCCGGCTGTCCGACAGCGCACGCGTGCCCGTTAGCAGCAGTGATTGCATCCCCTGAACCGGCTGTTCGTCCATGTGGCGGATACCCAGGTAGGCCGGATAGGCGAGAAGTAACACGATAAAATACGTGACCACGGGCCGGAGAAAGAAGTTGGTTTCCGGCCACAGGTAACCACGTAAACGGGCCCATAGTGATTGCGTCTCTTCAACGGATGCGGTTTCGGTTTCGACGAACCCCGCCGGTGAGCTCACGAGTTCCTTGACGTCGGCGTCGGAGCGCAACAGGCTGGCGACATTTTCGAACCGGGATACCTGCTCGAAACAGTCTTCACAACTGAGCAAGTGTATTTCGAACTGTTCCTTCAAATCGGAGTCCAGTTGATCGAGCTCGAACGCGTGCAGCAATTTCCCCATATCGGGGTCCGTACACCGGCTCATGCCACGCCCCCCTTGCTTTCGAGACAATCCCTGAGCATGATACGGCCGCGGCTCAGCGCCACGTAGTAACTGTTGGTGCGTATTCCCAGGCGGTCACAGATATCGGTTGTGCCGAATCCCTGGTGGGAGAGGTTCAGGATGCGGGCGTAGTTGCCGCCCGTTTTTATCATCTGGTGCAGGCACTCCATCAGAAAACGCTTCAGATCCGGGTCTACCGAATCTCGGTCGACAAAATCCACGTCTTCGCCGATCTCCTGTTGCCGGTCAGCCAGCCGTTTCTTTTTCTGCAGATAGTTTCCTATTTTCATTTTTAATACTCCGTGTGCCCAGGGGAGAAAGCCGACTGTGAACGACTCATCTTTATATTTCTCGAACACGGTGATGCACGCCTCCTGGGCGAGGTCCTCGCTGTTGTTCTCTCCTATCTTCAGTTTTGCGAGGTACCGGAATCTAACAAGGAGTTTTTCAAAAAGTTGTTTTTCGGCGGCCGGGTCGCCGGAGCGGGCTTTTTTGACGAGTTCATCCATCGAGCTATCCATCCTCCCCGATCAGGATAAACGCCTCCTTTGCGAAATAACACAATAAATATTGAATATGTCGGTAAGAAATCGCCGGGTCATCAAACGGTGGGGGTAGAAAGGCATTTGAACCGCTTCCTGTCACACGTTAAAAGGAGAGAGTCATGAACACCTTCAAACTTTTCACAACCATCGTACTGATGATCGGTCTCGTATTGGCTATTGGCTGCGGCAAAGACCCCGTCAGCCCGCAACCCGGGCCTAACCCCAATCCCGATCCCGATCCGGATCCCTATGTCGATCCTGGTGATAAAGTTGACGCAAAGATCGTCGGCGAATGGGTTTTTACCGCGGCAACCGTCAGCGGCAGATCGGAGGCCCTGTCCGACGTCCTCGAATGGGAGGCTTCGACCGCGATGGCCGCCTTCAGCATCGGCAGCGACGGCGCATTTATCTATATAGAAGTCGACCGGGACATCGAGTTGACATATTCGTCGGAGGGTACGATTTCGACTTCCGGCGACAGATTCGAGATTTCATCACCGGGGCTGTCACACGGTGGTTCGTGGCGTGTGTCCGGCCAGATGCTGACACTGACCACCGTCGAAGACGGGGCCAAAGTGGTCCTGACGAGCGAGCGGCTGGAGGATCCGGCTGCGTCCATGGCGCTGGTGAAATAGCATAACTGGCTGTCTGAAAATATGTTGCACGCGAGAAGCGGTCCCCCGGGGGCCGCTTCTTTTGTGCCGTGGTAAAAATCCTGAGATTTCCGGTAAGAAACAGCCCGGTCGCCAAACGGTAGGAGTAGATGGACACAAATTTCTGACCCGACCGTTTTCAAGGAGGATTCTCATGACACGCTTCAACACAATCACCGTTCTTATCCTGGTATTGATGGTAACCGCGCCGTGCCTGTTGAACGCACAGGAGCCGACGCTCCAGCCGCGTTCGATCGGCGTCAATCCAGTGGGTATGGTCCTGAACGGCTTGAGTTTTGTGGAATTTACGTATCCGCTCGCGCCGCAGTTTTCGATGGTCGCCCGTCTGGACTACATCCGTTACAGCGAAGAGGAAACCGAGCACGAAGGATATAACGACGTTTACAACAATGAGTACACGGAAAAAGGCAGCGGCCCCGGCGCCGGCTTTGGTGTCCGCTATTTTGCACCGTTATCTACTTCAGTCAATTTCACGGTCTCGAGCGGTATCGATATCCTGATGGTGAACTGGGAATGGAACGAATACCAGTACGGACGCGACGGATCCCTGTCTTATCGCCCCGACTCGGGTGACGGCACCACCACCGCGTTTGCGTTCCACGGTGGGTTCGGCCTGAAGATCATGCCCGGCAAGTCAAAAACGTTTTTTATCGAACCCCAGGCTCTGTTCGGCACGCTGTCGTTGAACGTTGAAAAGGACAACGGTACTGTGACGGGTAACGGGTTTTTCTTCGGCGGTGCGGTTGTACTGGGTGTCAATTTGTAAATCGCTGATACGGGAAACTGAGGTCTTTTGCCCGGCGTGGATTGTTCAATCAAACCACGCCGGGTTTGTTTATTTACGCCAGTCTCCCTGGGCCACGAAACCGGCCCAGGCGATGGGATGGTCGGGGCGGCCTTGTGAACGCAGTTCGTTGATATACTCTACCTGGAGATGTTTGAATCTCATGGCGAGTGTCTCATCGCTGATTGTATAGATCCGGCCGGCAAACCGGGCTGCGTCGGCGTCCGAGATTTCCCAAAGGGCACTTACGACTGTGCGCGCCCCGGCCAGTTGAAACGCGCGCCGCAGGCCGTACACGCCTTCACCGTTTTCGGGTATACCCAATCCTGTTTCACAAGCGGACAGTACCACCAGCTGGTTTCCTTCCAGATCCAGTGCGGATACTTCAAAAGCCGTCAATACGCCGTCTTCGGATTCGTTTTCGGAATGCCGATCCCCCCGATTGTTGGCACCGGCCAGAAACAGGCCGGACAACAACAGCGGATTCTGAATGCGCGTGCCGGGTGTGTTTCCGGCTTCTGTGTTCGCCGGGCGGCACGAGGCGCCGAGGTAGTAACCGTGTGTGGCCAGGTGTATGACTCTTTTACCGGGCGCGTTCAGTTTAAACGCCTGTTCATCTGCTTGCTCGCCGAGTAAAACAGTCACGGGTTCGGTCTGCTCACCCGGCCAGTTTGATACGATCTCTTCTACTTCCCGGCGAGTACCCGGTAGCGGACTCACGGTGGTATTCCAGAACTGTTCGCAGTCCGGGAGTGCGCCGCGTGTGTCGGCCGGACTGCGACTGTTTTGTGATTCTCCTTCGGCCAGGTCGTAATCCGGATCACCGAGCGCCAGAAGGCCGGACGCCGGTGGAGCAGGCTGTTGAAACCGGAAAAGGTCGCGGCCGGTCGACAGGTAGAATATCGCGTGGTCCTCCACCAGGTAGCCACCGTCTGGCCGCGGTAACCCGGCAAACGACACCAGGCACAGCGCCGCGTCGGGGCAGACAAAAACGAGTTCGGATCCCGACACGCGGCCGGCGACGGGCGCCCATACCAGGTTGTAAAGGGCCCCGACGATATTTCTGTAGGTGTCCACATCCGACGAAGCAGGTGCCCCCAGCATCGATAGTTGCTGCAAATGGTCCCGGTATTCGCCGACCAGGTCATCGATGGCGGATGCCTCGCCGAGATCCACTATCAGCGGCGTCTTCCCGCGGCTGATCACGACAGCGGCGTAAGCCGGAACAATCCCATCGGGATTGATCCTGGTATGGTTGTATCGCAGGTACTCCACAACACACGTCTTGTCGGGGATCAGTAAACTGAATTGATCGAGCGAAACAATTTTTGATTTTTGCCAGTTCCTGAAGCTTACGCTGAGGCGGGCCAGTTCGGATTCCTGCTCACTGATCATACGTGAAAGTGAATCATTGGAGGCGCGATAACTCTCGATTTCTTCCCCGGGGCCGCGAACATAGATACGCGACAGCGTTTTTCTGTTGTGCTCGAGCGAGTCGGCCAGCGCGCGCACGGTGTCGTTATCCTCTCGTACGATCTCCCGTCGCCGTTCGAATATCTCGTCCGATACCTGGCCCTTGTTTTCGAGTATGGCTTCCGTCATGTTGCGGGTTTGCGCTGTTCCAGGAGTTGGAATCTCCAGGTAACAACTGAAGTATTTGCCGAACGATTCGTGCAGGCGGGAAGCGTATTCCAGCGCATCACGCTCCGAAAGAATCCGTCCATAGTCTTTGAGGTTATTTCGCCGGATCGTGCAGGCGCTGTGGGCCGCAACCAGCGCGGTGTCGGGTTTTCCGACGTGGCGATACAATGCCACCGAGTTTTCGAGATTTACGGCAACGATGGGGTGCCTGTCGCCCAGGACGCTCTCGTTGATGGACAAGGCCCGCTGGTTCATTTCGATCGCTTCGGCGTACCGGCCCTGGTTCCACAGCAAAATGACCAGATTGGTCAACGTCGCCGCTACATTGGGGTGATCACGCCCGAGCGCTTTTTCACGGATCGACAGGGCCCGTTCGTAGCTGGCTTCAGCCTGATCGAACAGTTCAAGCCGGTTGTACACCATCCCGAGGTTGGTTAATGTCGTGGCCAGGCGGGGGTGTTCGGGACCGAGGTTCTGTTCGAAATTTGCCAGCACCGTCTCAAGCAGCACTCTTGCTTCTTCGTTTTGTTGCCGTCCCGTATAAACGGTCGCGAGTCCGTCCAGGCTGATAGCGACGTACAGGTGGTTTTCACCGTACACGGATTTCTTTATGTCGATCGCCCGTTGGAAAGCCGCGATCGCTTCATCGTATTTATCCAGCGAGGCGTATACGTTTCCCAGATTGTCCAGCGTTATCGCGATCTTGGGGAGGTTCGGGTTCGGCGAATTTTCGTAGATGTCCAGAACCTGTTCGTAAAACTGGCCCGCGTCCACGTAGTCACCCTTGTCGAATGATACTGTCGCAAGATTGTTTAACACCTCGGCGACAGCGGGGTGGTTCGGTCCGAGGTTCTGCCTGCGCATGACGAGTGCCCGCTCGAAATACGATTTTGCCGGGCCATACTTTGCCTGGTACAGGTAAGAAACCGCCAGGTTGTTGAAACAGTTGGCGACGTGTTGCGGATTTGAGTCGGGGTATTTATCGTAGATAGCAATGGCGCGTTCAAAAACGGGTTCGGCCTCGCTATATCGGCCCTGGTTGTTATACAGGATTCCGATGTTGTTCAGAACACCCGCGGTTTTCGGGTGGTCGACACCCAGAACTGTTTCGCGCACCTCCAGACCGCGCAGCAGGTAACTTTCGGCGGCCTCGTAATCTCCGATACTGAGGTGTTCGATACCCAGGTATACCAGTATTTTGGCCACGGTGGGATCAACCGGACCGTACTTGTCTTCCGCGAGTTCCAGTGCCTGAAGCTCGATCTTTATAGCGGCGTTGAAGTCGGAAGCTGCGGCGAGAGAATCGGCGAGTGCCAGCAGGTCGGTTATTGAGGGGTTGCCGGCGGGCTGTGCCGGAGCCGGCGTCACCAGAAACAGACACACGATCAAGAACCATTTTATCATGGTACGATTCGCTCCTCTCACCGTGAACGAAAAAGCATTTTCAAATATGAAAATGGAGAAAGTAATTGGCGTTTGCGGGAGACGGCGCCATCCGCGCCGGTCATGCCGGTAAGCCAATCGAGAATGTCCGGGTGTCGCGCCGCACGGCCGATCACAAAATCGACCAGCCCGCGCCGGCGGGCAAGGGAGCGAAGACGGTAGTGCAGCCGTATCTCGGAAGCGTCCAGTTCCTTCCACAATCGTTTCGGGTATTCACACAGCGACGCCGCGCTGAAATTACCCTTCGATGCTGCTTCGGCCAGTAGACCGGCGGCGACCTTGCCGGAACACATCGCGTTGCCGATACCTTCACCGGAAAACGGATCGACCAGACCCGCCGCGTCGCCGGCGAGCAGGAACCCGTCGCCGTGGATCACGCGGGAGAAGTCGGGCGTGGGTAGGTTGGAACCCTTGATGTCGCCCACGAGCTCCGCATTGCGGAACCGGTCGCGAAACTGCGGCAATCGCAAAACGGATTCGTGGACGTCGCGAAGCCGCACGCGGCGGCGTTTGAGATCGCGGTGAACCATGCCGATTCCCACGTTGACCACCCCGTCGCCCGTCGGAAACATCCACAAAAACCCGGGCAGGGTATCCCCGACGAAATGCACCTCCACGGTGTGGGCCGGGTTGTCCAGTCCCCGGTAGTACGCCCGGGTGGCCACGTACCACCGGCGGGAGTCGTGCCGGTAGATCCCCAGTTTACGCGCCACGATGGAATTGAAACCATCGGCGCCCACCACACAACCGGCCGTCACGCGGCGGTTGTGGTTGTCGGTGTCGCGGTACTCGAGGCCACAAACAGCTCGGTTCTCGACGAGCACGTCGGTGACCGCCCTGCCGTCGAGCACGTCCATCTCCTCCCGGGCGGCTTCGACCAGCACGTTATCAAAGATCTCGCGCCGGCATACGGCGTGGGGATGGGTCGATTCGTCCGCCAGGTCAATCCTGAGGGTGGTCGTGTCGGGAGCACCAATA
>CAYUDF010000136.1:0-6982 GCA_964443465.1 uncultured bacterium | reverse complement strand
AAATCCGATATTCTTGTAATTTCCTCGGGTGGTTTTGAAGTTCTCCGGATTGTGTTTTATGGAATCGCCATCTCGATGGTTTTTTTAATCACACTGGTTCATGCCTTCATGTTGAAAGGCACCAAAACGGACGATATCAGGCAGGTCGCCGCCGCCCTCACCCGGGTGACGATTATCATGACAGCGATGGCCGAAGTGCCGCTGATCCTGGGATTTGTCCTGTTCATTGGCTTCGGATACCATACGGATTTCTACATACTTGGTTTTGTAACCCTGTACCTGATGGTCCGGCATTTCCCGTATTACCGTCAGTGGGAGAAGTTCGCGAAAAACCTCCTGGGGCAGAAATGGCCATCGGGACCCGTGGATGGTTAAGCGGCGGGACCAGAACAGTAGATTTTGAAATTTACCGAAAGGAAACGTTTGATGTTCATCAGAGATATTTCAAGGAGCCAGGAAATTATTGCGGGAGACAACTGCCTGCTGAAGGAACTGTTTAATCCCCTTAAGGACAAGGACCTCGACCTTCGATACAGTCTTTCCGTTGGGCGAATTCAATTGGACGGCGAGACCTACTTGCATCGCCTGAAGAGCTCCGAGGTTTATTTTCTTCTGAAAGGTACGGCGGAGGTTTATATCGACGACGACGTCGCCGTGGTTGGGGCGGGCCAGGCGGTTTATGTGCCACCCGGAGCCGCCCAGCGTGTAAAGAACGTTGGATCCGAGGAATTGTTGTTCGCCTGTATCGTGGATCCCGCCTGGACCGCCGACGACGAGGAAATTCTGGTACAACCCGAATGAACCTGTCGGTCCCCAAAAAGTACGCGGAATACCTTCGCGTGGGCACGTGTTCGTGGAAGTACGATACGTGGAAGGGACTGCTGTACGAAGAAGAGACGACGTACCACCGGGATGATTACCTGGTGGACTATTCGAAGCACCTTAACACAGTTGAGGTTGACCAGTGGTTCTGGAGTCTGTTTCCGGGCGGGCCCAGCCTGCCGGAACGGGACACGGCGGAGACCTACGCGACCAGTGTGCCCCGTGATTTTGTGTTTACGGTCAAGGCGCCCAACTCGATTACACTGACCCATTTTTATGCGCGCCAGCCCAAACAGTATGCGGAATTCGCAAACCGTCCCAACGACCTGTTTCTCAGCTCCGACCTCCTGAAACAATTCCTGGACAGACTCGAGCCGTTGAAAGACCGGTTGGGTCCCGTCATGTTCCAGTTCGAATATCTTAATAAAAAGAAAATGTCGTCCAGGAACGATTTTCTCGATCGTCTCGGAAAATTCTTCGATGAAGCACCGGCTGGTTTTCAATACGCCATTGAAACGAGAAATCCGAATTATCTTTCGGATGAATATTTTCAGTTCCTGAGGGACCGTGGTCTCGCTCACGTCTTCCTGGATGGCTATTACATGCCGCCCATTGGTGAGATTTTTAGAAAATACGATACGGCGACGGCGGGATATTCGGTCGTCAGGCTTCATGGACCCGACCGCCAGGGGATTGAGAAAAGAACAAAAAAGATATGGAACAAGGTGGTTGAACCGCGAGAAACCGGGATTCAGTCGGCCGTGGAGATTGTCAAACAGAATGCGGACAAGGGGATTACCACTTACCTGAACGTGAATAACCACTACGAGGGCAGCGCGCCATTAACGATCGAACGATTTATGGACGCGTTGAACAAGGCCGGGTGACGAGGATGGATTTCAAGCCATTTAAAGTGCTGACATTTGACTGTTACGGAACACTGATCGACTGGGAATCCGGGATACTGGGTGCCTTGCAACCGCTGAAGTCGGCATCCGGCCGCGCGTTGACGGACGATGGCATTCTGGAGCGGTACGCGGCAATCGAATCCCGTGTACAGGCGGAAGAGTATCGATCGTACAAAGAAGTGCTGGTCATTGTTCTGAGCGAAATGGCAGAATTTCTTGTTGTTGATTCGGGGTTATATGATAAAAACACCCTGTCCGCTTCTATCAAATTCTGGAAGCCGTTTCCCGATACCGTCGACGCGCTGCGCCGGCTTAAAAAAAGATTCGAACTGGCGATTGTGTCAAACATCGACGATGATTTATTTGCCTGGTCAGCGCAAAAGTTGGAGGTTCCGTTTGATCATGTGATTACCGCGGAACAGGTCCGGTCGTACAAGCCTTCGCATGACAATTTCAATGTTTCTATCGAAAGAATCGGAAGAGATAAAGAAGATATCCTGCACGTCGCTCAGAGCCTGTTTCACGATATTAAACCGGCCAACGAACTGGGTATCGCCAACGTGTGGGTAAATCGCCGCAAGGGAAAATCCGGCGCCGGCGCCACCTATCCCGCCGACGCGGTCCCGAACCTGGAAGTTCCCGATTTGATATCATTGGCTCGTATGATTGAAGAACAGTCCGTTTAGTCGCGATGCCCGGGATTCTACTCCCGCTTCTTTACAAATTTCTTCATATGATCATTTCCAAACAGTTGCTCGGCTTCCAGTCTATTGTGCGCCGCGCAGAGCAATCTTAGATTATTAATATTATGCCCACCGCCCAGGGCGAATGGCGTCTCGTCGTGATGAATTTCCAGATCCCACGTCGAATCGCACCACTTGCCGTCCGAGCCAATATAAGTGCACCGTCCTTTGTCTCTATTGTATACGGCATCCCGGGTTGCTGGACTGATATATCGCGATGTTTCACCGGGTTCTTGTGTCTTTTGTGTTGATTTCTGTTTCCGCTTGTCCCGCCGTTCGGCGCACTGTACAGGATCATGTTTCTTCAGCCATTCCAATGCGAGTTCCTGCATGAGCGTGTTGTAGTCGATTCCAGTTGGAAACTTGCCCGACATCAGCTCCTTGCAGCGGTTTAGCATCTCCATGACTTCGTCATCCACCAGGCAGTTCACCTGATGCATTTTGACGGTTTCTATCTCCGGTTCACCGCTGTTACTGGTAAGATTTTTACCGCCGCGCCGAAGGGAAATTTCACCCAATTTCGGACTATCCTCATGCTCGGTAGCGAGAGACAGACCGATGGAGCCTTTTAAAGGGGCTCCTACGGTCTGTCTCTCGCTCGCCGCCTCGACCGGTTTTCTCACGGCAACCGGTCGTGTGAGATCCCGATGCTTGATCATCGGATTGAAACGAGACACAATCGTCTGCACCTGGCGATAACTCTTGCCGCGGATTTCGCCGAGCAGCTCTGGTGAAAGATATTTCCAAGCCAGCGCCAGTGTCGCCAGATTCACTTGGCTGTTACGAAGACAGTCATAAGCCTGAGGACACTTGCGTATCGCGCGGGCCGCACAGATTCTTCGTTGGGCCGAGGACTCCGAATAGCCCAACGCGTCCGTGCAGCCGTAGGCGGACCGCTATCATTTTGCCGCGTGTCCGTAGACAAACATTGAACTATATCCGAGCGTTCGATAGATCTTACGATTCTCAACTTCAATCAGGTGAATCAGAATCTCACAGGTGAGATCTTTTTCTCTTTTTACCAGGTGATTGAGTTGATTCAGAAGACTATTATCAGAAAGACTTTTAAGAGTTTTCAAGGCAGAACCTCCCGAGGTTAAAAAACATTGAGCTCCGCAACGTTTTTATAATTTGCGAAATATCCGGAGGGCCGTCCGGCCCGAACGGGTATGGGAGGAACACAGGTATTATAACACGGGTGTTTTTTGGGCCGTCAGACGGCCCCTGGGGGCTTGTGTCGAAAGGAAGAAGACGACTGAGAAAGAAAAATTCTTGTCAAGGAATATATTAACTTGAGTTCATTAATGTTTTTATAATTCGCGAAATACTCGTAGGGCCGTTAGGCACGACCGAGTATAATTTGTAAACAATACCGAAAGCGCGTAAAAAAAACGGGAGGCGGCGAACCACCTCCCGTTGAAATACAAATATTAAAATTCTAATAACCCGCTGCCTGCCCGTCCTTGCGTGATTCCGACGCGCCGTAATAAACTTTGTTGTAGCGGTCATACATAATCGCCTGGTAACCGCCAAAACTCCCGTGGGTAGCCCGGATCCGGTGGCCCATCGTCATGAGTGTTCTTTGAGTCTCCATCGAGAAACCCGTTTCCATGTACAACCAGCCGCCGTCCGTCATTCGTTCTCCCGTGGGTTGCGACGAACCGCCGTGCCTTAGCCGCGGCGCGTCGCCGGCTTCCTGCAGGTTCATTCCAAAATCAACAATATTCATTACGATCTGTGTGTGACCCTGCGGCTGCATCGATCCGCCCATGACACCGAAACTCATCAACGGCTCTCCGTCTTTGGTGATAAACGCGGGAATGATCGTGTGAAACGGTCTTTTCCCCGGGGCGTAGGTGTTGAACCTGCCCTCGGTGAGGTCGAACAGTTCGCCGCGGTCCTGCAGAATGAAACCGAGGTTGCCGGGTGACAGACCGCAGCCCATACCGCGGTAGTTGCTTTGTATAAGCGAAACCATGTTGCCGTCTTTGTCGGCCACGGTAAGATAAATTGTCTCACCGTTTTCGAGGGCGGGATGGCCGGCCTCGTAACTCCGGGCCGCCCGGTTCGGGTCGATAAGTTTGCGTCGCTCGGCCGCGTATTCCTTGGAGATAAGTTTTGCGACGGGTACGTCGTTAAAGTCCATATCCGCGTAAAACATTGCCCGGTCTTCAAAGGCCAGTTTCTTGGCTTCCGTGAACAGGTGGATATGTTCCGGGCTTCCGAACGGGATCGACGAAAAATCGTATCCTTCCAGGATGTTCAGCATCTGCAGCGCCGCAATACCCTGACCGTTGGGAGGCAATTCCCACACGTCGTAACCACGATAGTTGGTGGATACCGGCTCCACCCATTCCGATTTGTGCGCGGCCAAATCCTCGTACGAAAGAAAACCGCCCTGCTCTTTCATGAAATCACCGATGATTTTCGCGATTTCTCCTTTGTAAAAAACATCCCGGCCCTTTTTGGCAAGTTTCTCCAGCGTATCGGCCAGTCGCGGATTCTTGAACACCTCTCCCTTGCGGGGAGCCCTGCCGCCCGGCATGAACGTCTCTTTGTACCCTGCATATTTTTCAAGACGCGGCGCACTCAGTCCCCAGTAGAAGGCGACCAGTTCGGTGAGTGGAAAACCCTCGCGTGCGTATCGTATCGCAGGTTCCAGAACTTTTTTCATGTCCAGTTGTCCGAACTTTTTGTGAAGTTCGAACCAGCCGTCGACGCAACCTGGTACGGTAACGGGCAGTGGTCCGTACGGCGGTACCAAAACCAGTCCTTGCTGCTTGAAATAGTCGAGTGTGAGGCTTTGGGGTGAACGCCCGCTGGCGTTGAGTCCATACAGTTTTTTTGTTTTGGCGTCCCACACGATGGCAAACAGGTCTCCGCCGATGCCGTTACCGGTGGGTTCCATCAAACCCAGCGCCGCGTTGGCGGCGATGGCGCCGTCTACCGCCGAACCGCCCGACTTCAGAATGTCCAGGGCGATTTGAGTGGCGAGCGGATGGCTGGTTGCGGCCATACCGTGCGCTGAAATCACTTCAGACCGGCTGGCGAAAGAGCGCCCCGTTATCCGGTCGTACGCATCCGAATCACCGACTCCCGTTACAATTGATAACGTCATGGCTAAAAAACATGCGATCAGAAATGATGATTTCACCAGGCGCCTCCAGTCCGGCCGTATTTATTTTGCAAGAACAATGGTTTTTACGCGCGCCCCATTGCATCCGGCGCAAAACGCATATATTTTAATAACACATACTACACAATATTCCAGGTGACCGTTGACAAAAGCTTAACAATATTCTGGTAACATGTGGAAGCCCCTCGATAAATTCTACTTCGACTCCCGAAACAACAAAGCTCGGGTTTTCACTCCTTACCACCGTTTTGCCACCACTACCGGGATTTTCACCACAAAGGGTCGTTCCGTCTACGTTTGTCCGGGGTTTCCCCCGGATAAACTGCCATATCATTGATTTATTTCAGAGTTGATTTAACCCGTTGTCCGTCTTACGCCGGACAACGTCTATCGGATGGTGCTCGCTCGCGCGAGCCGCAGCCCGCACGAGCAGTGTGAGCGAGCATCGAAAATTCCGGTTGTTATAACGTGTTTATGTCGAAGTAAACGTCGCCGGCTCGAACAAACTGTTTAGTGTGTAGGCGGGGATGTTCGCATACCGCTGCGGAAAAGACCTGTTTACAAACCCGTAATAATAAGATATACTTAGTTTTCCGTCGAGATAGATAAACGCCGAAGCAAGACGGAATCTACGGGGCGTATTGGGCAAACCTGTATCCGAATATAAAGGGATATATCACAGGGCAAGGGAAGTGATTCTCGGACCTGGTGGTGAGGCTATCTTCCCTCACGAGTCGTGCCCGATCGCCCCGTGTTTTTTTTGCCAGAAACGAATTCCCGCCGTATCCCTAATCCACGATAACCCCTTGCTGTTTTAAAACCTAAAAAAACGTCATCGCTATCTCCCGGGATAACTTCTTTCAATACAACGACTTCGCTTTCTGCTTGGCCGGGATCTTGCTTGGGCTTTTCCAGTCATTTACAAGTTCAGGCTTGTCAGTTAACGTAGAGCTGGATCCGCGAGCTCTCGAATATTCCTGACGCCCGGATGTAAATAAGCAGTGTAAAAGGCCGTACCGGAAGGCGAACGATTGAACTGCCCTTGTTGTGACAAACCAATGATCGTTGTGGAGATTGACCAGATCGAAATCGATCACTGTGTCCATTGCAAGGGAGCGTGGCTGGACGGTGGTGAACTCGAACTATTACTGGATGACGCGGCGAACAGTGAAGAACTGATCGCCCGTGTTGTCGACGGCGCCAGCGTTACGGAAACCAGCCGACGCTGTCCAATATGCGATAAAAAAATGAAAAAGATTACTTTTATGGGCGAAGAAGGCAAGGGCATCGTTCTCGACAGCTGCGCAAAAAACGACGGCTTGTGGTTTGATGAGGGTGAATTATCGGAGGTCCTGAAAAACGGGGATTTTCCG
>CAYUDF010000135.1:0-7016 GCA_964443465.1 uncultured bacterium | reverse complement strand
GGGGCTGGAGTAGACCCAGAAACGGCCTGTATCGATCGGGTACCACTCCGAGGCTTGCGCCGGGAGGGTCACGGTCAACAGGGTAAGAATGAGCAGTAAGCATTCTCGAACTCGCATCAGAGATACCTCCTATTTTGAGTGGAAAATGCAGTGAGGGTGCAGTGGGGAATACAAATGTACACGAAACCGGCGACGTGCGCAAGGCGGTAAAAAATCATCTGCTAGCCGCCTCCGAACGCGGTTTTAAACAGAATGAGCGCGGTGAGACCCAGGCACAACACGAGGAACGAAACCAGTATCAAGATGGCGGACCGGTTGCCGTAGTTGAATGTATATCCTATACCGAAGCGTTTCTCGACCATGATCGACGGATCGTTTTTGTTGACGAAAAAGACACCCCATACCCAGTGGGCGTTATCGGCAAGACCATTGGTCAGGGGCGCCTCGACGGTTCCTGATTCCAGCAGTGCGCCTCCCTGCCCGTACCTTCTTATGATCCGGATCAGACTGGCCATCGTATAGCCGATGAAAGTCACAGCCAGGATCCCCGCAACGCAGAAGAGCACGACCCCCAAACCGTCGATGTCGGACAATCCAACACGAACGATCTGTACAGAGAGCAGGGTCATGAACGCACAAAAGAGGAGTGCCGACCAGGTGGTCAGTCTGGTTACTGTGGCGCGGAAAGCTTTCTGCGCCTCGAAAGAACGTCCACCCGACCCGGCACGGTACGAACGTTTGGCCGTAGCGGTGAGCAGCGCAATTAAAGCAAGAAACGGACTGTATGCAAGGTTGAAGCTGGGAGCAGCCATAATCGAAACAAACGGCTGGTCTATCATCGATTCGTAACGGACCAGGGCCCACACAAACGTGGCGAGACTTGCCGTGAGGCAGATACCCAGCACGACTTTCGCCAGGTCCACCCCCTTCGGTTCGACTGCAACGAGCGAGGCGACCGCGATGGACGCCTGCTCTGCCGCTTCCGGTGGGACAAGTTCCTGGGCCTTGAAGTGAAACCGGAGATAGAGACCCACTCCACCGATCAGAAGGACAGCAGTGCCCGTCAGGTTTCCCGCGACGGGGTTACCCGCCATACTGATTGCGTAACCAACCAGGAGAGACAACACCATCAGTATTATACAACTGGCGGTCCAGCGCGACAGGAGCTTGCGTGCGGCATCCTGTCCGGCCATCTCCTCACCGATATATTCTCCAAAAAGAAGCCCCTTGCGATTGATGCGCGGGACGACTATGAAGAGCCCCCCCACCAGAATCACCCGGATTGTAAGAAACAGATTAGTAACTACAGCTTCAGCCATCGTCTTTCCCCTTTCCGCCGGCCTCCAGAGCCGTCACTTCGCGTTGCAGGATCGTCAACAATTCGTCAGTTCCCATGCCCGCCTGCCGAAGACGCGCGATTGTGGTCCGCATTTGATCGAGCAACGCGGTACGCACTGATTTATCAATAACTTCCGCCGCCGGGGCCACCACAACTCCTGACCGGTCCCGGATCACCAGGAACCCTTCGCCCTCCAGGAGCCGGTACGCCCTCGCGATCGTATTGAGGTTCACTCCGAGATCTCCGGCGATTTGACGCACCGGCGGAAGAACCGCGCCGGGAGCCAACTTGCCCTCCGCCACGAACCGCCGCAGCTGATCTGCGACTTGTTCGTAGACCGGGACATCCAGATTGCGGTTGATTGAGAGGCTCAGCATGTAATAATTGTATACAGGTCTGTATACAGATGCAAGTAAAATCTTCTGCCGGGGTTTCCCGACTGTATTTTTTCAGGATATTTTCTGTTGCGAGGTGAACGCGATACCGTCTCCGGGGCGGGTCTCCCGGGTGCGTTTCGCTGACTTGCGGAAGATCGCGAGTTCGCACAGCGTCATCAGCGAAAAATAGAGCACACCCCACGCCATCAGCGTCTGGGGTGTGTTGATAAACAGACCGACCAGGAACAGGTTGATCGCGATCGCCAGCAGCAGGGATCCAACTCGAATAATCATAACCCGGTTCTAAAGCAGGTTTTATTCCAGCTTTCAGAAACTCAGTCCCGCCGTCACAGTGATCGTCGGTATCACGGCGCCGTCGCGTTCGTCACCCGCGGATACTATAATCGTCGGCACCTGGAGACGCAGATCAAACAACTCGGTGAACCGGTACCCGAGTCCCAGGTTGATAATCATACCGGCAACGGTACCCTCCTCGGATTGCATGCTGCCCCCACCGGGAAGCGGCGGGCCGAGCGATTCGTCTGTGGGGCTGCTCTCCTCCCACTCCACAGAAACCGCTCCCACGCCGGCACCGACCGCAATGTACGGTCCGCCCACCGACATGTCGTAACGAAACAGATAGTTGACGATCGCGCCGATGACCAGAATGTTGGTTTCTTCGAAGTAATCGTTGTAACCGTTGTTGCTTTCCTCCTCAAACTTGCCGCCGAAAACAACAAGTCCCAGCTCAATCGCATTGAGGTTCTGGAACAACGTGTAATTGAGCTGCCCGCCGTACGCGATTCCCCCCTGTATGTCGGTTCCGATACCGAACCGGATACCTACCCCTCCAGTTTTTTCCTGTGCATTCGCCGTACCCGTCAGAATCAACGAAACACAAATCAGCATTAATACAGTCGTCAGCAACGATTTCATGCCGACTCCTTTCTCCCCGATAACGCAGGGATCCGCAGGGTGAACTACAAACCAGATGCGTTCAACAACGCCACGATTTTATCAGTCCAGTACAGATCAAATCCAGGGGTGTAGTGGCGGCCAGCGTGCGCGTTAAAAATCTCCCCCGTGAAGTCTTCCGTGTCCGGCGGTATCCGGCCCGCATTAACAACCGGGTTGTTGCCGCTGGGAACCGCCTGTTCGATCAGCGCAACGGTTTCTTCGACATACCAGTCGGGAGCCGTTGGCAGGACCACGTGAATTATCTTTGTATCCCGGTCCTTCAGCGCCTTATGGATGGAATTGACGGCGGCCAGAATCAGTTCCTTCTGAATCCGGGTCAGCCGCTCCTGTTCGAGCATCTTGAGTATGTCGTAGTCGAGTTCAGAGGTGCCGCTCATGTCGACAGGTTGTTCGTCAAAAACAACCTTCGACGGAATCTGTTTGGGTAACTTGAACGAAAAACCAAACAACACGTCGCGGAGGTAGGGATCCAGCCCGTCGGCTGCCGTACGGCCGAGGTCGTCCCCCCGGTCCTGCTTGTCTCCCACGATGCGGACGGCGTAGTTGACAAGGTTGACCACCTGCAGGGAACTCCGCTTCTTCTGTTTGCGGTCGAAGGACTCCCACTCTCCGACGTGATATCCGATCGACTGGATATTGTCGACCGGGTCGTTGTGCGCGTGCACAATCACAACCGCCGGGATCGAGACATCGGGGTGTTTCTGGAGGAAGTTTTGGAGACTTATCGCGTATTGAAGGGTGCCGTAGGAACCCACACCGAGGTTAACGACCCGTAGCGAACCACCGGAACTTTGGTTGAGTGCTTCATCCAGATAAGACGGCATCGTCTCCCCGGTCGACACCCCCCAACCGAATACATTGGAGTCACCGCAAACAACAATCAGGTCCTTGCCATAATCGACTTCGCCGAGGGCCCCCAGGCGGTGGCCATCGGCGTCGGTGCGGACCTCGATATTGAAGTCCGCACCGTAAAAAGTGTGATCCAGGTTGGGGGTCAGTTTCCAGCCGAGCACGGGGTCGGACACAATAAAGTTTGGACGTTTGCCGAACTTGCTCCCGTAAGCGACGCGTAAAAACACCTCACCGGCGACAAACGCCATCAGCAACCCCAGCGCGACCAGGCCCGCCTTTTGTGCAACTTGCCGATCCTTCAATGTCACAGCCGCCTAGAATGCAATACCGACGTTGATCAGCCGGACCGACGGAACCACGACCAAAACATCATCCTCGTCGTCGTCATCGAGGTCACCGCCGAACAGGCGCGATGCGCCCACCCCGATACTTACGGATATTCGCTCTTCCGCCCCGAGTAGCCAGCCGTAACCGATGTCGACACCCAGGCCGTACGCCGTTCCCTCTTCCTTGGTCGCCTCACTCTCGTGCGTAATACTGTAGAGACCGAGTTTTGCTCCGATGAAAAATCCCTTAAAGGAAGAAGTCGGGTAATAACGAATAAACGCGGTTCCCACCATATACGTATCCTCGTAAACGAGATCGAGAGGATCGTCGTCTTCTTCCTGGTCATCGATCTGAAAATACGTTCCCTGGACACCGATCGTGGTGTGTGGACTCGCAGCGTATTCCAGCTCCAGGCCATACCACGTGAAGATAAACAGAATGGGATTTGTGGACAATACTACCTTGCGCTGCGGCGGGTCGTTGTCCTGCGCCGACGCCGAAACGGCGGGCACGAGCATAAGAACCACCAGTACAATAACCAAATATTTCGCGTGAAGCAGTTTCATTGCTTTTCCTTTCGTGACATGGCCCGCCCCATAAAAACACACACCGTCGGGATCGGTAAACATAAAAAACCAGAGTCTGTTATCGGGAAAGGTTGCACGAATCGTGCCGCCCGCCGGCAGCCCGGGCTGTGGTGCCCGGGCACGTCGAGGACTATTTCTGCTTCCAGGCGACTCTTCGCTGGTTCTCCTTCAGCAGGGTCTTGCGAAGGCGGATACTTTTGGGAGTAACTTCAACCAGCTCGCCGTCCGTTATAAATTCGAGGGAAAATTCAAGAGTCATTTCACGCGGCGGTGTCAGCTGGATTGCGTCGTCGGAACCGGCGGCTCTGACGTTGGTTAACTTCTTGCCACGAATAGCGTTAACCACCAGGTCGGCGCCCTTGTTGTTCACACCCACAATCATGCCCTCGTACAGGTCCACCCCGGGATGGATAAATATTTCGCCGCGCTCCTGCAGCCCCCACAGCGCGTACGCGACCGACTGACCGGCGCTCATGGACACCATCACGCCCCGCTGGCGTTTCGGCAGGTCGCCTTTGTATTTCTGATACTGATAAAAATTCTGATACATGATACCGGTTCCGCGCGTCATTACCAGAAACTCGCCGCGAAACCCGATAAGGGCACGCGAAGCAATAAACAGTTCAATGCGTGTCGTGCCGACCGTGCTCTGTGTAATTTTTTCGATCTCGCCCTTGCGTTCGCCGATCGCCTGCATGACCGGCCCCTGGAACTCGGGATCCACTTCAATCGTCACTTCTTCAACCGGTTCTAGCACCTCGTCATCGACGGTCTTGAGAATCACTTCGGGCCGGGACACTTCCATTTCGTAACCTTCCCGCCGCATCGTTTCAATCAGGATAGAAAGGTGCAGTTCCCCTCGCCCTGAAACCTTGAAACGATCCCCCCCGTCGGTATCTTCTACACGCACCCCCACGTTTATCATCGCTTCGTGCTGAAGACGTTCGCGGATATGCCGTGAAGTCAGGAATCGGCCGCCGTCCCTGCTGGTCAGCGGGCTGGTATTGTGCGAAAAGTTCATTGAAATCGTGGGCTCGTCGATCTTGATCATCGGCAACAGCTCAGGATTCTCGGGAGCCGCCAGCGTGGATCCCACTTTTGCGTTTTCCATGCCCGATATCGCCACGATATCGCCCGCCAGCGCGACGTCCGCTTCCACACGCTTCAGCCCCCGGTATTTCAGGATTTTTGTAACCCGCCCACGCTCGTGGCGGCCATCGCGTTTGACCAGCACCAGTGGCTCGTTGGGTGTAATCTGTCCGTGTTCGATACGTCCGACGGCGATGCGACCGATGTAGTTGTCGTAGTCCACCATCGTCACAAGCATCTGGAACGGTTGTTCGACGTCGCCGATGGGCGGCAGCACGCGGCGAAGAATCGTATCGAGCAACGGCGCCATATCATCCCCGGTGTCATCCAGTTCGAGACGCGCGTACCCATCCCTGCCCGACGCATAAATGATCGGGAAATCGAGCTGTTCGTCGGTAGCGTTGAGTTCGCAGAACAGGTCGAATGTCATGTCGGCCACTTCTTTGGGACGGGAATTCAGCCGGTCGATCTTGTTGATGACAACAAGCGGTTTGAGGTGGAGCTCGAGGGATTTCTTGAGCACAAATTTTGTCTGAGGCATCGGCCCTTCGAACGCGTCAACGAGCAACAATACGCCGTCGACCATTTTCAGGATCCGCTCTACCTCGCTGCCGAAATCGGCGTGACCGGGGGTGTCAACAATATTGAAGTGGGTATCGCGCCATTCAAACGACGCGTTTTTTGAAAATATGGTGATTCCGCGTTCCCTTTCCTGGGGGTCGGAATCCATAATTGTGTGTTCCCCCTCGCGGAAATTATGCGCACCCGTTTGTTTGAGTAACGCATCGACGAGGGTGGTTTTGCCGTGATCGACGTGGGCGATAATCGCCACATTACGCACGTCTCTCCGGCGCTTGATATCCGACATTTTGAGTTCCTTTTTGGGGGCACGAACAAAGCCCGCGTCTGCGGGCTTGAACAAGGAACATATAGCGGGGGAAGGCGAAACGCAACCGCGAAAACCGGTTTGTGGGGATGGGCTATTCGATGTCCCCGACCAGAACCACCGTGTCTTTGTTGTCACGAACGATCACGACACAGATATTTTCCTCCGGATCGTAGGTCGCCACGGCCCGGTGGACCCGGGTCAGATCGAATTCTTCTTCGAGCGCCGTCTCGTCGGAGATATAGGCGTCAACCACGTCCTCGTCCTCCAGCCACACAACAACCGCGCACCGGCTGCCCTTCTGGTGGAAGCCGTCAACGGCGTCCATAATCTCGTCGTCAGTCAACAGCCATCCCAGAACTTCTTGTCCCAGAATAAGTTCTGACGAGGAAAGGTTTTTATACTTCAGAGCCATTTGGTTACTCCTGCGGGTTTTAACCCGGTTCAGATGTCGATAATCGGTCTCCTGATCCCGTTTGCAAGCTTCATTCCTTACCGGTCTATTCGCCTGCAGAAACTGGCCGCGTTGAAATAATAAAAATCCGGCGCGAAATGCGGATTTGGTTGTCCGATCGCCCCAT